>JBIOJL010000025.1:0-26762 GCA_044450885.1 Tepidisphaerales bacterium | reverse complement strand
TCTTGCCTGTCATTGGATGGCCCGTAGGACAGACATTCTCGATTCCGCTGAACAAGTGCCGCCGACGCCCTCGTCGGCGGAATCCAACCGCGTTCCCTCGCGATGACGCGGGGTCCGGTGCCCCACTCTGATCGCCGACCGGGGGTTCTTCATCGGAATCGTTCTTGCCTGTCATTGGATGGCCCGTAGGACAGACATTCTCGATTCCGCTGAACAAGTGCCGCCGACGCCCTCGTCGGCGGAATCCAACCGCGTTCCCTCGCGATGACGCGGGGTCCGGCGCCCCACTCTGATCGCCGACCGGAGGTTCTTCATCGGAATCGTTCTTGCCTGTCGGACATTCTCGCCCCCCGAGGCCATCCAAGTTCTTTGATGCCCCTCTGGACTTCCTTCGCGTCTGGCTTCGCGGCTTCGCGTCATCGCGGCTAATTTCCGGGCACAACGAGATGTCGCCCTGCCGCACGTTTCCGCCTGCGCAGTCGCCGGATCACGAGCAGCATCAGCCGCGAAGGCGCGAAAGCGGTCGGTTTCTTGCCGATCTGGGTCACGTTGGTCTTGAGCGATTCCAGAACTGCCGGGACTGCTTCCCTCGCCGATCGTGCGGCCGGGGCCGCGGCGGGTTACTTCGGAGCAGATTCCACGGGCAGGCCGGCAAGCGTCTTGACCATCGCGACCACGGCTTTTACCGCCGTCTTGGTCTCCTCCAGATCACCCGCGGGCCTGGCTTGGTCCCGCACTGCGTGCCGAACGGCGGTCAATGCCTCGATGACCGTTTGCGACGCGGCCTGAAGGGGTGTGCCCGCCGACGCTTTCTCGACGTTCCGTGCGCTGGCAAGCATCTCATCAATGGTCGTGGCCAGCACCGCCTTGTCCGTCGTGTTCAGCATTCTTAAGCACTGGAAAGGCGCTTTGTACCATTTCCCATCCAGTTCAAGCTGCAATTGGCCCATTCCCCAATCCACCGCCAGATACCGACTGCCGCCGTTCCGCAGATCCGCGAGCAGCGATGGTATCTCAGTTGCTGGCCAGGAGGTCTTGTCCAATCGAATCCGCAGTTGCACGCCATCAACGTCCTGGCTGCCCTTGCGGGACATCTCCCGCAACGCGCTTTCCGCGCGGGAGCGAACTTCGGGGTCTTTGGTCTCAGCGAGCAGTTTGGCCAGCAAGGGCCTTGCGGCATCGCCGATATCGACGAGTCGATCCTCCGCCTCCTGGCGAGCGCGGAATCTCTCGTCGCCGAGTTGTTTGATGAGGAGTTCGATTTGCACCGCCGACGGCTGCGTGGCCGGCCGGGTGGCCGGCTGTTGAGCCGGCGAGCTGGTAGCTGTCCACACGACCGTTGTCCCGATCAACGCCCAGTGCAAGAGGGTCGGCTTCATATGAGGAACCTCCCTGATTGAGAACAGTGCGATCAGGCATACAGGTTCGAAGGTCATTCAACTGGTCGATGTCGTACCGCAGCATACCATGCTGTCGGATGGCCTGTGTAACGGGGTTGTAAGTACCGACACCATGGGCGAGACGCCCATGCCACGGGATTCTGGCGTCCAGATGCGTTCCCCGGGAGTGTGGGCACGTCCGTGCTTGTGGTACTTGCGCGAAAAACGAGGCAACCCCGCCGGAATTCCGCTAAGATATCCGTCGTGTCGCGCGGTTGGGTCTGCCACTCTTACCGGGGAGTGTACATGTTCGGAATCCGCTTCATCAAGACGGCGCCGACGGAATACCTCTTGCACTATGCCAAGGGCAAACTCATGCACGAAGGCCCCGGCCTGTCGTTCTTCTACTTCGCGCCCAGCTCGACGCTGGTGCGCGTGCCCATCTCCAGCGTCGATGTGCCCTTCGTCTTCACCGAAGTCAGCGCCGACTTCCAGGGCGTGACCATCCAGGGCCAGTTCTCCTACCGCATAAAGGATGCCAAGCAGATCGCCGGCATCCTCGACTTCACCATCACCCCGGCCGGGCGATACGTCTCCGAAGACCCGGAGAAGCTCAAGGACCGGATCGTCAACCAGGCGCAGGTGCTGGCCGGGGCGGTGGCCCACCGGCTCAAGCTGCGCGAGGTGCTTACGGCCCAGCAAATGCTGATGACCGAGGTGCTGGACGGGCTGCGCAAGAGCGAGGCCATCGCCACCATCGGCGTGGAACTGATGGGCCTGTCCATCATCGCCATCAGCCCCTCGCCGGATACGGCCAAGGCCCTCGAGGCCGAGGCCCGCGAGTCGCTCCTGCGGCAGGCCGACGAGGCCATCTACGCCCGCCGCAACGCCGCCGTCGAACAGGAGCGGAAGATCAAGGAGAGCGAGCTGAACACCGAGATCGCAGTGGAAGAAAAACGCCGGCAGATCCGCGAGACCAAGATCACGGCCGACATCGCCGTCGAGCAGCAGCGGCAGGTGCTGCTGGAGAAGAAGGTGGCCAACGACCGCAAGGAAGCCGACAGCCGGGCGTATGCGCTGGACGCCATGATGAAGCCCGTTCGCGATGTGGACTGGCGGATCCTCGCGGCCATCTCGGGCGGCCGGGTCGACGCCAAACAGAACATCGCCATCGCCTTCCGCGAACTGGCCGAGAAAGCCGAGAAGATCGGCCAGCTCAACATCACGCCGGACCTGCTCTCGGGCCTGATCGGCGAAGCGCCGGGGAAATAGCCGGGGACGACCATGGGCAGCTCGATCGACCAGAAAATCGTGCTGGTGACCCGGCCGACGACGTTCCAAGACGTGGTCGCGCGCCATGCGACCGCGTCGCAGGCGGAATTCCTCATGGTCCGCGCCAAGCAGTCCGCGCCCAGGGCATCAAAGGCCGCCAGCATTGCCGAGCAGGCCCGGCAGGACCAGGCCCTGGCCGAGTTGGCCCGCGATGCCTTCCAGCAGCTTGAGGAAGAGGATCAGACCTACGACGCCATGAAGGCGCAACTGCGCAACCAGCTTGCGGACTTTGCGCCAGTACACGTGCTCGACCGCAAATACCTGCCGAGCTACGTCTTCGGCCCGCAGGATGTCGTGGTGACGCTTGGCCAGGACGGCCTCGTGGCCAATACCGCCAAGTACGCCCTGGGCCGGCCGATCGTGGCCGTGAACCCCGACCCGCGCCGCATCGACGGCATCCTGCTTCCCTTCACCGTCGACGAAACGCCGCTCGTGGTCCGCCGGGCCCTGCGCGGCGAGGCGCCGGTGCGGCAAGTCACGCTTGCCGAGGCCCTGCTCAACAACGGCCAGCGGCTGCTGGCGTTCAACGACCTGTTCATCGGCGCCCGGACGCACGTGTCAGCACGCTATCGCCTCGAATTCGACGGCCAGAGCGAACAGCAGTCCTCCAGCGGCGTCATCGTCTCCACCGGCGCGGGTTCGACCGGCTGGCTCTCGAGCATCTTCAACATGGGCGCCGCCATCGGCCGCCTGGCCGGCGCGGCGGGAGCGGTCAAGCCGGTCAAGTTGGCCTGGGAGGATGCCCGCCTGCTGTTCGTCACCCGTGAACCGTTCGCCAGCAAGACTTCCGGGGTGACCGTGACCTCGGGCGTCATCGAGGGCGAGCGCGAGTTGATCGTCGAGTCGTCCATGTCGAAAGAGGGCGTGATTTTCAGCGACGGCGTCGAGGCCGATTTCCTGGATTTCAGCAGCGGCTCCATCGCCCGCATCCGTCCCTCCACCGAACGGGCGATGCTGGTCGCCAGGTAGATGTCTGTAGCCGCGATCGCTGATCGCGGTGCCCCGGCTGCGATCAACGATCGCGGCTACAGAAGCCACTTGCCAAAATCGGCGGGCACGCCCGATGCAATGGGCGTGACCATTTTCCCGGGAGGGCCGCAGTCCTCTGCGGCCGTTTCGCGGCGCGACCATCCCGGCCGTGCAGAAGCACGGCCCTCCCGAATCCGTGGGCACGCCCGATCCAATCTAATCCGTCCCGCAGCCTTGTGGTCGGGCGGTCCGGCTCTTACAATTCCCCGTGCTGAGTGGCTGACACGTCTCACTCAAGCAAGTTGCTTCGTGGTGATTGAGAAGGTCGTACTGTTCGAGGAAGGAGTTTCCCGTGGGAATTCGAGAGGCACTCAACGAGAATCCGCGTGTGGCCACCGGTCTCGCGGCCGGCCTGATCGCCCTGACGCTGATCTGGGTCGTGTATTACTTCTGGCCCTCGTCGGGCCCCAGGTCCATGGACGAATTCAAGCAGTTCTATTCCGACGACGACGGGGCGAATTATTTCAAGGACAGCCTCACCAAGATTCCGCCGTTCAAGCACGACGGGCGCGATGCCGTGGTCGCCCACGTCTTCAAAGGCGCCAAGGGCAAGCCGTTCGTCGGATTTCTCGAGAAGTACACCGATCAAGGCAGGGACAAGAAGGCGGAGATCATGGCCGACAAGGCCCACCCGCAACGGCTCAGGTCCGAACTGTACCCGCTGGAACAGTCGCAGAAGCTGGTGAAGAAGCCCGGGGCGGGCAATCCATGGGTCAGCACGTTGGATGCGGCCGCCGCGGCCAAAATCAAGCAGGTGACCAGCCCCGACGGCTCGCCGGCGACGGAAATATCGGTCGACAACTGACGGACCGGATTACCGTTGGGTGCCACGGCTTGTCTACTGCAAGCCGTGCTTCGTGGTCACGTTCGTAGTACCGCCTTCAGGCAGCTCTTCAGACCGCCTGAAGTCGGTACTACGAACAAGCGCCCGGCCGGGCGAGCCGGGAAGTTATCCCGATCGCTTTCCGAACCCTCAGCCCACCGCCATTGCCGGCTCGGCCGACTGGGCAAGGGGTCTGCGCATGGCCCGGGTCCAGACCGCGGCCACCGCCAGCAGGCCCGCCGCAATGGCAAACGGTCCAAGGCCCCGGTTCTTCCAGTAGAAGGCGGTTCCCACGATCGGCCCGATCACGCGGGCCATCGAGGACATCCCCCAGTAAAGCCCGAACACGACTCCCTGCTTGTCCGGCGGGGTGAACTTGGACACCAGAGCCTGGAAGGTCGGCTGCCACATGCTCCGCCCGACGGCGTTGAAGAAACCCGCCACGAACAGCAGGAACATCACCGGATACAGATCGGCCTGCACGTAGCCCAGCATCCCGGCCGCGGCCGCCACCAGCCCCCAGATGGCCAGCGACCACTCGTCGAACCGTTTGTTCATCCGGTGAATCAGCCCGCCCTGGACCGCAGCGATGACCAGTCCCAGGAAGCACAGGTACAACGCGGCTTTGAAGAATGACATCTGGAAGCGGTCCAGCAGGAACATCATCAGCGACGCTTCCATCATCACGAACGCCGCCATGCACAGGAACGACGTCAGCAGCAGCGACCGCAGCACCGGGTCGCGGAACACCGGCAGAAACGTGTGCGGATGCAGCCAGGCCTCGGCGTCAATCGGCCGATGAACGCGGGATTCACGCAACAGCAACAGCGTCATGAGGCACGAAATGCAACTCGCGCCGGCTGCCAGATATGCCGGCAGCCAAATGTGCTCCTTCCCGAAAGCACCCCCGAGCGGCGGCCCCAGCGTGAACCCGAGCCCGAACGCCGCCCCGAGCACGCCCATGCCTTTGGCCCGTTTCTCCGAGCTGGTGATATCGGCGATGTACGCCTGGGCCGTGGAAATGTTCCCGCCGCTGACTCCGTCGATGATCCGGGACGCATAGAGCAGCATCAGCGCCAGTGCCCCGCTGCCCCAGAAATCCTGATTGACCAGCCCCAGCAGCACATAGCCGATGGCGCTGCCCAACTGCGACAGCACCAGCACGGGTTTTCGGCCGATGCGGTCCGACCATGCCCCCAGAATCGGCGTGGCGACGAACTGGCAGGCCGAGAAGATGGAGAAGATCAGCCCCACCTGCACCGGCGAGGCGCTGAATCGCAGCGCGTAAACCGGCAGGGCGGGGATGATGATCCCGAAGCCCAGCAGGTCGACGAAGACGATGAGGAAGATGGTCAGCAGCGCAAAGCGCGGCGGCGGGGGCTGGGTCAGCGCGGGGGACTCGTAGTTAAGAACTTCGGGCATGCCGGTGATTATTGCACGGGGAAGGGGCAATGGCGAATGGGGTTGGCGCGGTTGGCGCTGGTCATTGGTTATTTGTTGTTGGTCGATCGTCGGTCGTGGGCCGATGTGCGGTCACGTCCGCGATCGGGCACCGACGTCTCGACGAAGCAGGACGCGATTGCGGGGAGCGTAGACCTCGTCGAAAAAACATGCGACTTTGCCGGGCAAACAGCAGAGCACTGTGGCGAAGTCATGTGTCTCCGCGGCCGCGACCGCGTCGGCCAATGGCAAGTCGCGACCATCGAGTTCCCGGGCGTCGGAGATGACGTGACACGCGTCGGGGGCACCGGCCTGGCGGAGAGCCCGGACCATATCCGACGACGATGGCAGCGATTGCATGTACCGAGGGTCCCATCCGGTGAAGTGGTTCAATGAGTCGAGCGCCTGCTTCCGACGCTTGCGGCTGCCGAGCAAACCGAGCAGTCGCTCACGCTTTGCCGGAACGACGAAGGCGAGGATGGTTGCTTCTTCGGCAGGGTGGAGTGCCATGTGTCCGCCTCCTGCAGGACCGTCCGTTGACCAGAGCCGTGCCCCGGTATCTCGCGAGCAACAAGATACCACACCCGCGGGCGTGATGCAGCAGGGTTGTGAGAACACCTCAGTCGCCGATTTCATACGGCATTCCTTCGTGTTGCAGGATGGATGCCGGGGACACTCGGCCGCCGGAGGCGATGTACTCGAAGAGTTCGCGGACTTCGTCGCCGCGCAGGGGGTGCTGGTCGAGTTCGCCGAGGGTCACCCAGGCAGCGCCGAGGGATTCGTCGTCGGGAATGCTCTTGGGAGGCGTGTCGTCGGCCGGTTCGGCGAGGAAGATCACGCGCATGCGGGCGCCGCTGGGGAGATGGGAATGCTCGATGCGGATCACGCCGGTGATGCGAATCGGGATGCCGGCTTCCTCCAAAGTCTCGCGGCGGGCGGCGGCCATGAACGACTCGCCGAACTCGACCCGGCCGGCCGGAAGATACCAGAGTTGGCCGTGCTTGCGCTCGTGGACGAGGAGGAAGCGGTCGCCGCGCCGGACGACGACGAGCGAGAAGCACCAGGTTGGGATGGGGTCGCGGGGCATGGGCGTGTGTAGTACACAGCGAAGCGTGGTCGTAGTCAAAGGGATTGAGGCACGAAGGCACGGAGGCACGAAGTGGTCAGAAGAGCAATCCCACCAATCGGCAGGCCAGCGGGGACGCCGGCCCTACTTTGTCTCCCCGATCCAAAGGTCACGGCCATTCGGGCCTGCGGAGATGCTCGTGCTCGGCGCTGCCGATCACCAGATCACCGATCACGGACGACCGAACACTGATGACCGATTACCGGTCACTGCTTCTTCAGCGGCAGGTGGATGATGAACGTCGAGCCTTTGCCGGCCTCCGAGTCGACTTCGATGGCGCCGCGGTGGTCTTCGATGATGCCGTAGGAAATCGACAGGCCCAGGCCGGTGCCTTCGCCGGGGGGTTTGGTGGTGAAGAAGGGATCGAAGATCCGCGTGCGGATGTCCGGCGGGATGCCGCAGCCGTCGTCGATGACTTCGATGCGCACGCCGCCGGGCTCGGTCGCCGTGCGGACGTGTACCCGTCCGTTGTCGGCGCAGGCGTCGATGGCGTTGGCCAGCAGGTTCATCACCACCTGGTTGATCTTGGCCGGATAGCAGACGACCGGCGGCAGCGGCGAAAGCTGCACATCGATCTGGACCTGCTTCTTTGTGGCCGTGCCGCGGACGATGTTCACGGTCGATTCGATGCCGCGGTTGAGATCGGTCTCCTGGAGGTCGCCCGTATCGAGCCGGGCGAAATCGCGGAGGTCGCGGACAATCTGCTGGATGCGCCGCAGCCCCTCGCGGGAGCGGGAGATGAGATCTTCGAGATTGGACAGAGTGTAGATGAGGTCGATGCGCTCGGCCTGTTCACGGACCTGGGCCCACACCTGTGGTGCGTGTTGTTCGATGATGCCGTCGGCCGAGCGATAGGCGTCGACCAGGGCCTTGATGGCGTGGATGTCGCGCATGAGGACGGCGACATTGTTGGAGACGAAAGCGAGCGGATTGTTGATCTCGTGGGCGACGCCGGCGACCATCTGCCCCAGGCCCGCGAGCTTTTCCGACTGCACCAGCGCGCCCTGGGTCTTCTTCAGGGCGATGTGGGCCTCGCGCTCGGCGCTGGCGAGGGCGGCGAGTTCCTGGTTCTTTTCCTGGAGCTGCTGCTGGAAACGCAGGCGGTCGGTGACATCCCAGAAGACGCCCTGGGTGCCGATGATGGCGCCGGTGTCGTCGCGGACGGGCGTCTTGATGGTCTGGGCGATCACGGTGTCGTCGTGCGTGGTGACGTGTTCGGTGATCTCGATGACCTGGCCGGTTTCGACGACACGGCGGTCGTCGGCACGGTATTTCTCGGCCAATTCCTTGGGGAAGAGGTCGAAATCCGTGCGGCCGACGATCCGGCCCAACGGCAGGCCGACGGCGTCGCAGAAGCGGCGGTTGGCGAACGTGAACCGGCCGTCGAGGTCCTTGCGGAAGATGGCCTGGGGGACGGTCTCGACCAGGGAGACGTAGAAGGCCTCGGACTTGCGGACGGATTCCTCGAGGATGCGTCGGCGGTGGTCGGCGCGGTTGAGTGTAACGGCGTTCCAGGAGATCAGCAGGATGAACAACCCCATGTTGACGGCGGCGGTCAGTGCGACGCCGCGGCTGCTGAGGAAGATGTGATGCCGTTCCCCCAGCAACTGCAGCCAGCCCAGTAGCGCGGGGACAATCACTGCGGCCGGGAGCAGCCACCGCGCCAGCACGCCGGCCGGCGAGTCGGCATTCAGCGCCGCCATCACTCCCTGGTCGGGCCGGCAGAGCAGGATGCTCCCGGCCAGCGCGGAGAATGCAAGCGATGCGTAAAGCGACATCGGGGCCTCCACGCGAATGCCGTAGAATTTGGGCTCGTGCAGAACATAGCCCAACATGGCGAGCATGGCGATGAGCAGGATGAGCAGCGAGAGGAACTGGGCGATGCGGACGCCGCGGTGCGAATCGCAGTCGATCAGCAACAGCGCCGCGGCCACAAGCGTCAGGTTCACGGCCGTGTTGGGAGCGATGGGCCGGTTCAGCTCCGCGCCGGCCGGGACCAGCAGCCGGTCCAGCCAGGGACCGAAGTCGAGCAGGTAGCCGCAGACGCGGAGCAGGCTGACGCAGAGGACCACCGATGCCAGCACGCGCGCGAGCGTGTGGCGGCCCGGAATGCGCCGGCCGGACTGGATGAGCCAGAGCGACAGCGAGGCGAGCAGGAAACAGCTTGCCGTGGTCGGGTTCATGGAGGTCAGTGGGGGCGCCAGGCGCTTGAACACATCCACGCCGGCGGCCCAACCCGCGAGCACCACGGCACCCATGGCGATGACGGCCGCGACCAGAACCGTGGCCAGGCGCCGCTGGAGTGCCAGGCGGGCTTGCAGTTGCATCAGATCAACCCTCGTTCGCGGGGGAAGCTGTCGGACGCGGCAGTTGCGGCCGGCGTGACCGGCAGGTAGATCGTGAAGGTGGATCCTTCGCCTGGGGAGCTGCGCACGGTGACGCTTCCCCCATGCATCTCCGCAAACGCCTTGACGATGGACAGCCCGAGTCCGATGCCCCGCTTGTTGAACTCGAATTGGCCCGAGGAGTGGCTTTCCACGTCCAATTCGGTGAAGAACGGCACGAACACGCGCGGCAGGTCGGCCTCAGCGATGCCCACGCCGGTGTCGGCAACCGCGATGGTCGCCTCAGTCGCGCTGCGCCGGGCCGACAGGCGGATCCGCCCGCCGTCGGGCGTGAACTTGATCGCGTTGATCAGCAGATGATCGACGCAGTTGCGGATGCGCGCGGGTTCCAGGAGCACCAGGCCAAGGTCGCCTGGCAGGTCGGTTTCGAGCGACTGTCGCCGAAGCTGCACAAACGGGGCCACATCTTCGGCGGCCGAGCGGCACAGGGCGCCGAGGTCGGTCAGTTCCAGCGCCGACGGCCGGTCGAACTGGCCGGCCGAGAGCATCGAAACGATCTGGCCGACGATGCCGCCGAGCCGCCCGGCCGTCTGATCGATCCGGCGCAGGAATTCCTCGCGCCGCGCGCCATTGTCCGGCGGCGTGCGGATCGCAAGCTGGGTCAGCCCGGTGAGGATGGCCAGCGGCGTGCGCAGTTCGTGGCTGGCCACGCGAATGAACGACTCGCGCAGGCGGTTGGCCTCGATGAGTTCGCGGTTGGCCCGCTCGAGCTCGGCGTTCTTCACCTGGAGCTGTTGGGTCAACTCGCGGCGGTGCGCCAGGAGTTCATAGCGTTCGCACGCTTCCTTGACGATCAACGGCAGTTCGTCGGGCTCCCACGGCTTGTGGATGTAGCGATAGACGTGTCCCTTGTTGATGGCATCGATGACGGCCGACAGATCGGCGTATCCGGTGAAGAGCAGGCGGATGGCGTCGGGATGGCGCTGGCGCACCTCGGCCAGGAACTCGACGCCGGTGACATCCGGCATGCGCTGATCGGTCATGACGACGTGGATGGTGCTTTCCTGCAGGCGGGCGCGGGCCTCGTCGGCGCGGGTGGCGGTGTAGACGGTGTAGTCCAGGCGCAGAAGGTCCTTGACGCTCTTGACCACGTCCGCTTCGTCGTCAACGACCAGTATGGAATGCCGGCTCGCCATGTGCTGCCGGCCAGTATAGCGAGGTGGAAGGGGCGGATGATAGCAATATCTTTTGGGGGTTCAGGGTTCAGGGTACGCGGTAGGCCTCTGAACCCCGAACCCCGAACCCCGAACCAAAGAACCTGCTCAAGGATTCCCCGGCTTTTGCCGATACTACGGATATCCGTATGTCCAGCGTGCCACAGAACAACCCGCAGCCGGGTCTGCCGCGACCTGCGCTCTCGTTCAACGAGAGACGCCGGGACCGGCGCCAGATCGTCCTGACCAGGGCGACGCTCAACGTCGTCGACGGCCACAACGCCGGCTTCGCCGCCGAGATTCAGACGCGCGACGTGTCGAGTTCCGGCGTCTGTTTCCTGCTCAGGGAAGAACTGCACGTCGGGCAACTATGCCATGTCAGCATCCCCGGACAATCGCAGCGGACGTGCGAAGTGATCCGCTCGCGGCAGCTCTCGTCGGGGAAATTCGAGATGGCCGTGGAATTCAGGGATTAGCCGTTCGTTGCATTCAAGCGGGTCCGCCCAGCAGCGCCGCCAGCGTCGCGCTGTGGACATCCTGATCGAATATCGCCTGCGACGGAATGCGAAAACCGGATATGGCGACGCTTTCCAGCATGCCGTCGCATACCTCGACCGCGGGTGCGTAGCTCTCGCCGCGTAACACATACTGCTCCACGGTCCGTCTGTCCGCATCGACGATCCAGTATTCGGCCACGGCATGGGCAGCATAGTCCTCGAGCTTGATGCCGCGGTCGTGGGCCTCGGTGCTGGGAGAGAGGACCTCGGCGACGAAGTCGGGCGCGGGGAAACGCATCTGATTCGCCGTGAACGTGGCCGCCTTCACGCGGTTCCAGAAGCAGATATCGGGTTCGTAGTCGTTGCGGCTGAGGTGGACGAGCCGCTCTTCGTGGGCCACATCTCCGAGGCGATGGCGCGCGTTGAACATACCAATCAGAACGACCAAGGACTCCGACGCTTGCGCCTCAATGCGGCGCACGGGTGGATGGACGAAGACCTCCGTGTTTCCTTCGCCCTTTCAGGGCGAGGTTCGTTTGATGGATGGTGACCCAGGGTATGCGAGTACGCAAACCCTGGGCTTTGTTCTTTGGCCCCGTTGGGGCCGGGCCACCTGCTTCACCATTCGCACATATTCTCCACATACGCCGCGGAGCCGTCGCGCAGCCAGCCGTCGAGTTGGGCCTGGTCCTTGAGCTGCTGGCCGCGCTGGCGGGGGACGACGAAGAACGAGCAATTGGCGTCGGGCAGCGCGGTCATGTCGGTCCAGAGTTTCTCGAACTGGGCGACGGGGTAGGTGTCCTCCTGGCCGTGGCCCCAGCGTTTCTTCACATCTTTGAGCGTGATGTAGGTGGGCATGCGCGCGGCCAGGTCGCGGATGGCGGCCGAGACTTTCTCATGGTCGCCCAGGTCGGTGCGGGTCAGAGAGAACAGCGCCAGCAGCTTGTCGATGTCGATCCAGGTGGTGGCGCTGTTGTAGTAGGAGAGTTGGAACTCATCCTCCTCGCGCGGGACGGCAAGGCCTTCGAGCAGGCGCACCCGGCCGTTGACGCGGGCCAGACCGCCGCCACGGTCGTCGATACGCCGGGTGATGACCTCGAAGCTCAGCGCCGAGCCGCGCTGGATGTGCAGGCCGAGCAAGGCCGGATCGACATCGGCGCCGAGCGTGTCGATGTTGTGCAGCATGAGGTACTTCAGCGCGGGGCGCTCGGAGAGCAGGCGCTGCAGCACGCCATTGCGGAACATGTTGGGCACCTCGTACCAGTGCCCGACCGGATGCAGGCACTGGCTGGGCACATTGTCCGTATAGTCGTTGCCTTCACCGGCCTGCTTCGCCCAGCCGATGAGCGCCGCGTGCAGGCTCTCGCGGACCTTCTGCGCCTGCTCATCGAGCACGCGCTGGGGCAGTTCCTCCCAGGCGAAACGCAGGTTGCGTTCCGTGGGGATTAATCGCAGGCCGATGGCCCGGCCGGGCGAAAGCACCAGCGGGCCGGGATAGCCATACTGCTGCTGGGCGGCGAGGAAGCTCTCGATCGGCTGGTGCGTGAGGTAGCTGGTGGTGAAGATGTGCGGCAGCGGCGTGCCGCATTTCCGGCCGATGCGGCGGCTTTTGGCCAGGTGCGTCTCGATGAAAGTGCGATGCCGCCCGGCGAATTTGCAGAAGGGGTGCAGCGCCTTGCAGACGCCGGCGCCTTGTGTCCAGCGGCTGCCGGCGCCGGCGGCCAGGCTGACGACCGCGACCGCGCCGGCGGCGAGCGCCGCCATGCCGAGCCGGGCATATTGCGGATCGAGCGACCCGGTGGTGTCGACGACATCCTCGGCCAGCACATCCTCGATGATCGTGCTGGCCGGCAGGCGGTTCTGCGCCAGGCCGATCCGGCCGGAGCGCAGGTCGGCGCGGATGCGTTCGTGCTGGGCGCGGTCGAAGCCGTTCTGGTCGAGCAGGGCCGCGAGATTCTGTTCGCCGGGCTCGGGTTGGCGGGCTCGCGGGATGAGGCGGTCGAACAGCCGCTCGACCATGCCGGCGAATTCCGGGTTGGTGCGGCAGACCTGGCCGAAACGGTCGAGTTCCGCCCGCACAGCGAAGGGCAGCGTTTGCGGGTCGGCGCGGAGCCACTGGGGGACGAGGGCGGCGTAATAGCCGGCCGGGAGCAGCGCCCGCTCGCCGGCGAGAAGCTGGGCGCAGGTGCCGTTCTGATTGATGGAAAAATCGTAGACGACCGGGTCCATGGCAAACGGCAACGCGTGTTGCAATTCGCGGCGCGTTTCGCACATGGTGCGATGCAGGAACTCCTGCGCCTCGTGTTTACGCTGCGGCGCGAAGATGAACCCCATGCCGCCGCCGGACATGCCGCCGAGCATCCAGAAGCCCCAGAACGATTCGCCGAATTGGGCCTTGACCTTGCGGATGAGCGTCTCGGTGTAGTAGTTGCTGGCCCAGGGAATGATCGTCTGGATGGGCTCGGAGAAGTTCCGGGTGGTGAGCGCGCCGAGGCCGCGTACATCGTCGTTGCGCAGCGCTGCCAGGATGTCATCCAGCACGCCGATGGCCTGCTTGCGGCCGGCCCACTCGGCCTCGCAGCGCAGCAGATACTTCTCGGTGACCATCTCCAGGATCGGTCCGACGTTCTGGGCCATACCGCCGTGTACGAGCACCAGGCTGTCCTGCAAATCCTGGCGCACTTTCGGTGAGGCATCGGCATCGCCGAGGATGCGATGGTTGGGCATGAGCCGGCCGCGGCTGATGCCGAACTCGGGATCGTCCCGTTCGGCGAGGCACCCGCTGATGAGCTTCATGCCCGGCCAGACGCCGCCGGAATCCTGCCAGCCACCGCCGGAGCCGCCGAGCCATTCGCCGAGAATGGCGCGGGCTGCGACCAGGCGCCGCTCGGTTTCCGTAAGCGTGCCGGTCAGCGACTGCGCTTGTCCCGTGGCCCGCATACAAGCGGAGATCAGCGAGCCCAGCAGGTTGGTGGAGACGGCCAGCCGCGAGCCCTTGGGAATGTTGTTGACGTTGCTGACAATCTCCAGCCCCAGGCCCGGGCCGACGATGCGGGCCAGCAATTCGCCCAGGCGCAGGCCCGAGCCTTCGATGCCCGGCGGCACGATACCGGCGGCGATGACGGCCGCCTTGAGCAGGCCGAGGTAGTCCTTGGCGAAGTCGAAAACCTCGGGCAGGCTGGCGATGTCGGCGCGAGCGCCCAGATCGACGCTGACCAGCCGGAGAATCGGCTCCTCGATGACGCGCAGATATGCCTCGACCGGCGGCCGAGGTGCCTTATCGCGGCCGCGCACGGCCAGATCGATCGACACGTTGAGCACGCGTGCGCCTTCGGGGAAATCCATGCCGAGGAAGAAGATGTCGCTCCAGGCGCTGTGCGAAAGGTCCATCCGCACGGGCGTGTACTCGGAGAGGATCGGGAACGAGCCGTCGGGCGCGCGGCTCAGCAGTTCCGGGCGGATGCGCAGCGGCTGATCGGCCGGGTGGCCGGTGCGGAACATCCACTGGTTGCCGCGGACGGAGCGGACGCTGCGGCGGACCTGGTTGGCCAGCGTCTGGAAACCGAGGTCGTGATACGCCGCCGCCAGGGCACTACAGATGGCATCGCTGGGTCCCTGCTGCATTTGGGAAGCAAGGAACAGATCGATGGCCTCATCAAACCGGCGCGAGAGCAGATGGCGGTACCCCTCGAACGGCACCAGCCCGCGGCCGGTGGCAGGGAGTTTCGGAGGCAGATGGAAGCGATGGATGGCGTACAGGAAGAACAGCGCTCGCACTCGCTGGTAGAGGTTGTCGCACTGGCGGCGGAAACGGTCGAGATCATCGCACTCGGCCAGCAGTTGCTCGGCCGAGGCTTTGCGGCAGTATGCTTCGAGGGGCACGTCGCGGATGGCGGATTCCGGCGAGAGGATGATCTGTATCAGTTCTGATGGCATAAGGCGTTCTTTCCCTTTTTCTCTGCGGATTCGTGTCACAACAGTTTCCCGAATCGCGACAGCCATTCAGCCCCGTCAGGGGCGACACACGTTAGCCCACGACGTAAGTCGTGGGAAAACAGAGCGAGGACGATCATCAGCCCCGCAGGGGCGACACAACTTCAGTCGCCCCTGCGGGGCTTACGAATCCGACGCCACACACGTTACCCATGGCTTACGCCATGGGCTAACATCTATCGCCCCTACGGGGCTGACGCGGGCGGCCGACCGCGATCAGCGATCGCGGCCACCACGCTCGCGCATCGCCAGCAACTCGATAAATTGCGAGAGGATTTCCTCGCGGTCGTCGCCTTCGAGCGTCAGGGCCAGTTGTGCCATCAGCAGCCCGTATTTCACGCCGATGTTGTGGCGCTGGCCCTGCACCTCCATCGCGAGATACCGCTCCTTGCGGGCCAGCAGCGCCAGGGCATCGGACAGTTGCGCCTTGCGGTCGGGTGTCCTCGAGATCAGCTCGCCGAGAATCTCCATGACCGCCGGCGTCAACACATGTATTCCGAAAAAGCACAGGTAGTGCCCAGCGCGCAGCCCCGGCACGATCAGCGCCTGCTCGGCCTGCGTTGGTGTCGGCTTCTCCAGAACACTCTCCACTTCGTACAGGTTGTTCTGCAGCGGCACGCGCCGGCCGCCCACGGTGCCGTAGTACGGCAGCATGCTCTCGCGCGTGGCCTGCACGGCCGAGACGGCGCAGTCCTCGGCTTCCGCCACGCGCACCAGTTGCTGGGCGCAGCGCGTGGAACCGTGGCTGACGTAGAGGTGGTCGCTGACCAGGTGCAGGAACGGTTCCTGGCCGGCGAATGCCCGCGCACAATACAAGGCATGTCCGTAGCCGCGCGGCACATCCTGTACCACGAAATGTAGCCGCCCGGCCTGGTTGCCGGCGGCCTGGGAGTAGGCCGACTGGTCGCCGGGGCAGATGACCACGCAGATCTGCTCGATTCCGGCGGCCACGGCCTCCTCGATGACGATCTGCAACGCCGATTTCTGCTGCCCGTCGCGGTCGACCAGCGCCTGCAACGGCAGCGCCCGCTGTCCCGGACCGGCGGCGGTGACGACGGCATTCCTGATCTTCATGATGTCCGATCCTCCCCAAAAAGCCGGTTTCCGGCAAGGCCGGATCGGTTTGTGCCGTAGTTTGTAGTACCGCCTTCAGGCGGTTCCGTCGACCGCCTGAAGGCGGTACTACGAACGGGCGGTACTACGAACAGGCCAGCTTCGCCACGTCGAACGCCGCCTGGGGCTTCCCGATCCTCCGGGCGTTGGCTTTGAGCAGGTCCAACTTCGCCCGGTCCGCCAGCAGGGGGGCCAGCTTGTACGAAAGCGTCGCCAGGTTGTTGATCTTGATGGCGGCGCCGTTCTCCAGCAGGTAATCGCTGTTGCGGCTCTCCTGCCCGGGAATCGGGTTGACGATCGCCATGGCCGCCCCGCGGGCCAGAACCTCGCTCGTGGTCAGCCCGCCGGGCTTGGTGACCACGAGGTCGGCCGCGCACATCAGCTCATCCATCTGGTCCGTGAAGCCAAGCACCTTCACCTTGTGCCGCGAGGGCACCTCGACCTTCTCCAGTTGCCTGCGCACCGCCTCGTTCTTCCCCGCCACCGCCACGAGTTGAATCGGCGTCTCGGTCGCCAGCAAACCCCGGAAAAGCTGCTCGATCGGCCCGACGCCGAATCCGCCGGCCGACTGCAGAATCACCGGCCGGTCCGTCGCCAGCCCCTGCCGCTTGCGGCACTCGCCCGGGTCCTTGGCCTGGGCGAAGATCGGATGAATCGGAATCCCGGTGATCCGGATCGCCTGCGCGGGCACGCCGAAGCTCTGCAGGAAGGCCGCCCCTTCGCCGGTCGCCGTGGTGTACAACTCGCACGGCTGGTTGACCCACAGCCGGTGCGTTTCGAAGTCGGTCGTCACCGTGAACTGCGGCGTGCGGATCTTCCGTTTCTTGCGGAGGCTGGCGATCAGCTCGGCCGGCAGGAAATGCGTGTTGACGATCACGTCCCACTGTTCGGTCTCGAGCAGGTCGCAGAACTTGAGCAGGTTGAGCTTCTCCACCAGCAGGCGAAGGCGGTCGCGTTTGCTGGTTGGCGACCGCGGCTGGCCGAGCATGTCGTAAAAATACCCCAGCACGTGCGGCGCCTTGTTCACCAGTTCCAGGTACGCCGTGCCGTAGAGCCGGCGGAACGCGGTGTTGGTAAGCGTCAGGATGTCGATGTTGCGGACGGTCGCATCCGGCGCAACCTGCCGCAAGGCCAACTCGACGGCCTGCGCCGCCCGCATGTGCCCGGCGCCGACCGATGCCGACAAGATGAGAATACGTTTTGCCATGGAGCCGTTCCTGACCGGTGATCGGTCGTCAGTCATCGGTGATCGGTAACCGGTGACCAGTGACCAATGACAAGTGACCAATGACAAAGAACAAATAACCCACAACGAAGAACGATTCAAGCCTTCAGCGCCTCAAACAGCGCCGCATTCGTCTTGTGCTGGTTCAGCGCATCCAGCAGGGTCTTCATCGCCTGCACGGGCTGCATCGTCACCAGGTGCCGGCGGATGCGGTGGGCGGCCTCCAGCGCCTCGGGGCCGTAGAGCTTCTCTTCCTTGCGCGTGCCGGATTGGAGGATGTTCATGGCCGGGAAGATGCGGAGATTGGACAGGGCGCGGTCGAGCGTCAGTTCCATGTTGCCGGTGCCCTTGAACTCCTCGAAGATCACCTGGTCCATTCGCGAGCCGGTGTCGATGAGACAGGTGGCGATGATCGTCAGCGAGCCGCCGTTCTCGATCTTGCGGGCGGCGCCGAAGAGCTTTTTGGGGATTTCCAGGGCGCGGTTGTCGAGGCCGCCGGACATGGTCCGCCCGCCCTGCGGGCCGCCGGAATTGAACGCCCGGCCCAGGCGCGTCAGCGAGTCCAGCAGCACGATGATGTCCTCGCCCTGTTCCACCTGGCGCTTGCAGCGGTCGATGACCAGTTGCGCCAGGTCCAGGTGCGTGGCGATGTCGTTGTCGTTGGACGAAGCGTAGACGATACCGGGGACGTTCCGGCGCATGTCCGTCACTTCCTCCGGCCGCTCGTCCACCAGCAGCAGGATCAGCTTGGCCTTGGGATAGTTGGCGTTGATGCCCTTGGCGATGTTCTGCAGGAGGATGGTTTTGCCGGTGCGCGGCTGGGCGACGATCAGGCCGCGCTGGCCGAAGCCGATGGGGCAGAGGATGTCGATGGCCCGGGTGGTCAGTTCGTCGGCGCGATGTTCCAACTTGAGCATCGGCTGCGGGTCGATGGCCGTCGAGTCGTACATCGACGACTCGGCGAAATCGGCCGCGGCACGTCCCTCGATCTGAGTGAGACGGTTGAGATGCCGCCCCTTGACCTGCCCCCCGATCAGCAATCCGGGCTTGAGGCGGAACTCGCGAATGAGTTGCCGCGACACAAAAATGCCCCCGTTGACGGGGCGCAGAGGGTAATTGGCGTCGCGCAGTTGCCCGTCGCTACGCTCATCAGGTAAGTGGAGAATGCCGCTGACTTCTTCTCTATCCGACATATTTGATTTAAGATGTTCGCCCTCGGACAGGGTTGGCGTATTCTGGTCCGGCATGTCGCCGTGCGACCGCGCCAAAATCACTGTCACACCATCGCTATCGCGTGGGAACAAGTAGATTGTATCCCAAATCCGACCGGAGAGCAAAACATGAGTCAACTTATCAACCTCCAGAACGACATGAAGGCGTGCATGAAGGCCGGCAACAAGGACCGCCTGGGCGTCATCCGCATGCTGATCAACGAGGTCAAGACCATCGACCTCCAGCCCAACAAGCCCACCGAGGAGCAGGCCATCGCCGCCTACGCCAAGAAACTCCGCAAGTCCATTGAGGAGATGGAGAAGTACGCCAAGACCGACGACGCGGCCAAGATCAAGGCCGAACTCGCCATTGTCGAGGAGTTTATGCCCAAGAAGCTCGGCCCGGCCGAAACCGAGAAGCTGGTGGCCGACTTCCTGGCTGCTAACTCCTTTACCGAAAAGCAGTTGGGACAAGCCATGGGCATGTTCATGAAGCAGCATGGCCAGCTTGTCGAGGCCGCTGCGGTCAATGCCCTGCTCAAGCAGAAACTGGCCGGGAAGTGAGACGAAATATGAGAAACGCACCCCTCTTCGTCACCCGCCGCCAGTTTGTTCAGGCCGCCGGCGCTGCCACTCTTGCAGCCGCGGTCCCGCTCCGCGCCGCCGAGCCGGCCCCATGGACCCTGCGGCTGTCCCTCTCCACTGTCATGTTCGCGGAAACGCCCATCGAGCGCGTCTGCGAATTCGCCGCCTCCTTGGGTTTCCAGGCCATCGACATTTGGTGCCCATTCGACAAGTGCAAGCACCTCGACGACGTCGTCCAGCGTCTCGGCCCGGACGGGCTCAAGGCCCTGCTCGCCAAACACAAGCTGGCCGTCAGCGCTTTCACCGTCTATAACGGCGGCCTCGCCCGCTACGGCGAGTTCATCGGCCGCTTCGGCGGCGGCGTCGCCGTGCAGGGCTCGCAGGGCGGCACCTACAAGCCCGACCAGATCGTCCCCGCCATGAAGCAGTTCTTCGAGAAGCTCAAGCCCGCCATCGAGCAGGCGGGCAATGCCAACATCCAACTGGCCGTCGAGAACCACGGCAGCGCTCTGCTCGACTCCGTCGATTCCTTCAAGGCCTTCGTGGACCTCAACCCCGACCCGAAGCACGTCGGCATCGCCCTGGCGCCCTACCACATGCAGGCGATCAACGCCGCGGTGGAAGAAACCATCGCCATCTGCGGCCCGCAACTGCTCTTCTTCTACGCCTGGCAGCACGCCGCCGGCAAGGACCAGTTGCCCGGCCACGGCAAGACCGACTTCGCCCCTTGGCTCAACGCCCTCGCCAAATCCGGCCACCCCCAATACCTCAACCCCTTCATGCACGGCAACGTCCCTGAAAAGGAAATGGCCGAGGCGCTGGTCAAGGCGAGTGATTATCTGAAGGAGAAGCGGCGATAGGACACCGTGTGCTGTGGTCGCGATCGAGTGATGAAGCGCACGGACGAGTCAGGCTCTTCATCGCCACTCCTTGGGATGTCGGACGATGAATCCGTCGGGTTTGGTGATTTGGTCGGGGAGTTGGCTCTTGGCAAGAGTGCCGTGGCCGATGATCAAACTGGCGTGGGCTGCGGATCGCATCTCCTTGGAGGCGCGGGCCGGCGGGAAGGCGACGACGATGCGTTTGCGTGGGAAGAATGTACGGATGGCGCGGATGGGGGGAACCAGGTCGCTGTCGGCGGAAACGACGATGGCGGTGTCGAACTGATCGGTGAAGGCATCCGTGAGCAGTTCGGTGGCGATGTTGACATCGGTCATCTTCTCCTCAAAGTTTGGCCAGGTTGCACCGCACGTGTAGCAGCGCCCGGGCTTGCTCAGATACTGGCCGTATAGGATGGACAGATTCGGGTTGGTCGCCAAGGCCTCAAGGTAGAGGGACTGCCGTTCGGAAGAGTATTGGGGGTTGCGGCGATTGATTTTGTTGCATGCGTACTTGACTATTCTCTCTGATCGGTCGATATTATTCAATGTAACCCCCCCGGGGATAGCATCCCCGGCCCGACGCTTCCCGAAAGGGAGGCGTTTCTTTTTGCGCGCCGGCACCCGATCGCGCACAGCCCCACGACCGCATGCAGCAGCACGCAAGGCCAGACCCGGGTCGGCATCTCGTAGGGTATTGACGTGCCAATGTCCGTCAGCTCATACGCCAGCCGATACTGCGCCCACGGCACGGGAAACGCCCGCAGCAGCGGCCCGTTCAGCGCAAACGCCGGATGCACCGCGACCAGCCTCGCCACGGTCTTCTCGCCGGCCGGACCGCTGAGCCGCGGCGCCGTCCAGATCGGCCAACTCAGCCACAACACCCCGGCCACGACCGCTCCGGCCGCCGCCAGCACGCCGGCAGCATCGCCCGATGATTCCCGCCCCTTCGTCGCGGAGCCTGCCCTGAGTACCCGAAGGGTCTCGCTTCGTCGCTTCGTCGCTTGCATAGCCAACATCCGCAGCAAACACGCCACTCCCCCGATCCCCCATCCGTACGCCAGCAGCACCACCGAGGCCGCCATCCACTCGCCACCCTGCATGGTGTCGCGATAGACCAGGTGTACCCAGGTGGCCGCCAGCGGGACCGTGAAACAGACGATCGCCCCAAGCCTGTCGAGCCAGCGCCCTTGTGCCAGCACCAGGCCCGGCAGCATCACCGTGGCCGCCGCCAGTCCGCCGTACAGCGTGCCCAGCGACGGCGGAACCGTGGCCATGACCACGATGCCGACCGCCAGGCCGAGCAGACCGGGAATCAGCCCCGCCCACAACCATGGCCGCGGGTCTGTCTCCTGGGCGGTCGGCGCCATCGCGGTCGTCATCTCAGTGTCCCCCGGCGTGGGCCTCGGCCGGTTCGATCACCAGCCAGACCTTCGCATCGCGCTTCGGCACTGTGTCCGGGTTGGGTACCCATTCCAGCGACTCGTTCCGGCTGCTGCGCACCATCGGCACATCCAGCACGGCGTGCGGGAAGTTCACCACGCTGATGGTCTCGCCCGACACATCCGCCAGATAGTCCCCCTGTTCCGTGAAGCGCGAGCCGGCAAACACCCATGGGGTGTCGGGCATCGCCTCGCGGGTCTTCTGGTTCCGCATCAGCCGCGCGGCCGGGCAGGTGACCGCTTTCCCCTCCCGTTCAAATGTACAGGTCAGCTTCACCGGCGAGCCTTCCGGCGGCAGCATGCGATTGGCCTGCTCGTCGAAACGGGCCGGCTTGCCGGGTTTTACGCCGATCATCAGCAGCGCCAGGTGAACGTGCGACGGCTTGGCCCGGCTGCGCAGGAGCGACTCGTACTCCTTGGTTCCGGTCAGGCAGACCAGGAATTCCAGGGGCGTGTCCGCGATCACGGCGTCGCACTCGATGCGGACCTGCTTCTTCTCGACGTCGACCTGGACGTGCGGCAGCTTCTCGGCCGCGGGCCGCGTCGCCGGCGCGCCTTCCCCGGACGCCGAACCGGCCAGGGAGAGCAACGCCGTCAGGAACAGGGCTCGCATGCCGCGAGTCTACCGCGACATTCGTCCGGCAGTGCAACTCCTGCACTCGGACAGCTCCGGATCCGCGATCTGCTCCTCCGAGAAGCATTCCTGCGGCCGGTTGAAATACACCGCGCCCTCATACCATTTCGGCGCAGCCAGCCGGCACCGCAACACCGTGCAGGATACCTTCTCGACCTCGCCCTGCGGCTTGGGAATCAGCAGGATGCCGCCGTGGCTCAAGTGCAACGGATGCGAGGTCACGAACCCCAGCGCCTGGCTCGACACCGACCGCGTGAACAGCAGCTTCGGCGGCGCGTCTTTGCCGTCACTGAAGAGGCGTAACATGGCGCGCACGCGATAGCGGGTCCGGGTGAACCGGTGCCGATCCATCAGCGGCCGCGGTCCGGCCTCCAGCGCGGAGATCACAAACTCCACTTCCTGCGGAAACGGGTCGTCCACCGAGACAATCAAATCGTCATAACCGAGCGAGTCGGCCAAGAGCATGATCCCTCCGTTACTGGCCACACCATCGCGGCCGCGGCATGGACTTACAATATCTTCATCGGTCCGGGCAAGTGGCCGGCGAAGATATTTCCCGGAATCGCGATTCCTCAGCCAATCAAAGATCGCAATCGCAAATCGCAAATCTGAAAACCTCAAATCGCCAGCCCTCTTGTCAACGCCCCCGCTCTCTGCTAACGTTCTCCCCCTTGCAATCTGGCGTCTTTAGGCTTCGCGGCTGACGTGAAAGCGACTGCCTCTCACGCACGTCCGTGTCAAAGCAGGAGTTACGACAATGAAGTCCGGCATCCATCCCCGTTATCAGACCTGTCAGGTCCACTGTGCCTGCGGCAACACCTTCGTTTCCCGCAGCACGCTTCCCAAGATCAACGTCGACATCTGCTCCGCCTGCCACCCGTTCTTCACGGGCAAGCAGAAGTTGCTCGACACCGCCGGACGCGTGGAACGCTTCTCCAAGAAGTTCGGCGGCTCCTACAGCTTCCAGAAGGCCGGCCCGGCTCCCGCCAAGGCGGCCGCGGCTGCGGCTCCGGCGGCCGCACCGGCCCCGGCCCCGGGCAAGCAATGACGAATGCAGAATGACGAATGACGAGGGAATAACCAATGACCGGTAACCGGTAACGCTGGCCCGTTGCACCCGCCGAGCCCCCTGCATACCATCCCGCCATGAAACGTCAGCCCGCCCTGGTGCTTTTCCTGCTGGTGATTCCCGTCCTGCTCTCGGCCTGCACCACCCAGCGCCGCATTGCCAGCACCACCCAGCCGGTCGCGGAAATGGCCGGATTATCGGCCCCGCGCCCGGACAAGGAACTCCAGGCCATCGTGTCTCCGCCGGCCGGTTGGAAAGCCGAGCCGCTGAAGGTCGGCGATCGCTCCTGGCACCGCGTCTGGGTGAGTCCCACCGGCAGCACCGCGTACGGGGTGATCTTCATCAAACTTCCCTTGCCGGTCGGCAGCGAACTGGCCCTGATGGGTTTCATGATGGAGATGAAGAAGACCGAAGGCGAAGGCAAATTGCTCGACAAGCGCCGCGACGAATCCGGCTCGTTGCGCTACATCGCCGAGAACCCCACGCACACGGTCTTCGCCAGGCTCTTCACCGACGGCTGGCTCTGCTGGATCGCCTACGCCGGCACGCTCACGGGCAAACCCGTGGACGTCGGCGAGATGCTGCTCGCCGCCCGCGCCCGCGAAGCGACCATTATCGGGTTGCCTGAATAAAGAAGGCACGAAGGCATAAGAAAGGCACGAAGGCATTGAGGCACGAAGGCACGGAGTGAATTCTCCTCCCCTTCGTGCCTGCGTGCCTTGATGCCTTCGTGCTTCTCCTCCCCTTCGTGCCTCCGTGCCTTCTCCCTTCCGCCAACGTCCCCTCCGATTTATCGCCCCATTGTCGATTTGCTTCCGCTGCAACTGAATTGGAAGTCTCCCTTGACCGCGGGTTTCGCCAGATCCGCGGCCAGCGCAACGGTGCTCGCCAGCGCCGCGCGCCGGAAGGGAGACAATCATGGAGCGGAAGAGTTGCACGATGCAGGCGCTCGAAATGCGCGCCTTGCTCAGCGGAGGGCCCCTGTCGTTCGGGGTCGACTACAACAACGCGGGACCCGTCCTTCTCGTCAACGGTTCGCCCGGCGACGACCACATCGTCATCTCCCACGGCGCATCCGGCTTCACGGTCGCCAACGGCGACTCCTGGAGCATCAAGCTCAACCAGCCGTTCGCCGGCATCGTGGTGCATGGCAACGGGGGCAACGACTACATCGCCATGGACGCCTCGATCAACATTCCCGTCACGCTCTACGGCGGCGCGGGCAACGACACGCTGATCGGCGGCTCGGGCGACGACGTGCTCTACGGCGGCCCCGGCAACGACTACCTCGACGGCGGCGCCGGCAACGACACGCTCATCGACGTCAATCCCGGCAACGATACGCTGATCGGCGGCGGCGGGGCCGACAGCTTCTGGCTCAGCGCCTCGGCGGCCCAGATCACGCCCGACGTCTCTCCACAGGAGATTGCGGCCGGCGCCGTCCACCGCATCGGTTCGTTCTTCGGGGCGAAAACGCCGGCGGCGAAGACCGCCCGCGCCGCTCCCCGCCTGGCCGATCCCATGCTCGGCAAGCCGGTGGACCCGAGTGCCGGCGCCGGGGTGAAATACCGCAGTTTCGCCGACCGGCCGCTGTTTCCCTCGACCGGCCCGGGCGCGGACGACATCCGCCAGGGGAGCGTCGGCGACTGTTATCTGATGGCGGGCCTGGCCGCCCTGGCCAAGGCCGATCCCAACGCCATCCGGCAGACGATCACCGACCTGGGCGACGGCACCTACGCCGTCAGATTCTACAAAAATGGACAACAAAATTACGTAAGAGTAGATGGAGACCTTCCGGTCGATTCGAGCAACCGGTTGCCTTACACCGGGCTGGGGCGGCAGGGTTCGCTCTGGGCGGCGCTGGTCGAGAAGGCGTACGCCACATTCCGCACCGGCCGGAATTCCTACGCCTCGCTGGCCAGCGGGTTCATCGAGGAGGCGGATGCGGCGCTGGGCCGCAAGAGCAGGACCGTATCCCGCTTCTCCAGCGGGGCGAGCCTCCTGAAATGGGTCGGCGGCGAACTGTCGCAGGGGCATGCGGTGGCCATGGGAACCAAGGCCCCCAACGGCGCGCCCGTGCTCGCCCAGCACGCCTACAGCGTCGATTCCGTGCTGTTCCGCTCCGGCCAGCCCATCGGCCTGCGGATCCGCAACCCCTGGGGCGTGGACGGTGTCAAGAACAGCTCGAAGAACGACGGCTACGTCACGCTGACCGCCCAGCAGGCCATCGGGTGCCTGTGGATGCTGGTGTCGGCGGCGTGAGATATGGAAGATTTGAGATTTCAGATTTGCGATTTGCGATTGGAAATCTGATTTCGACCCGGTTCTTCCGTTCCAAAGGCCGGCGCGATTCTGGCGAGTCGCCCGGCCTTCTCCCATCGAGGGTGCAACATCACCCTGGTTGCCCGGTATTCTCCTTGTTGGGATGTTGTCCGAGCGGGCGTTGGCGTACGTTCCACGGCGGAGGTTGGTATGCGAATCCCACGGGCCAAATCGGCTGCCTTTACCCTGGTCGAACTTCTGGTCGTGATGGGGATCATTTCCCTGCTGATCAGCATCCTGTTGCCGGCCCTGAACAAGGCTCGGGCCCAGGCCAAGGCCACCGCCTGCCAGTCCAACCTGCGCAGCCTCGGGCAGTTCCTCATCATGTACGCCCAGGCCAACGACGACGTGATGTTTCCGTACAATCTCGGCGGCGCCAATCCGCCCATGCAGCGCTGGACCGTGGTGGTGTTTCCCAACAACATGACCAAGAGCAATCCCATGCCCAAGATCATGCTCTGCCCTTCCGACGAAGAACTCGGCGCGGACGACATCGCCCAGGCCGCCACGTACAACTGTCCGACCGAGTGGATCAAGCACTCGTACCTCCTGAACATGCACATCCACTACGACGACATCCGCTACAACCGGACCAAGCGGGTCGGTGCGGTGGACATCGTGGTGATGGGCGAGAAGAAAGCGTGGACGAGCGATTTCCGGATGAACTGCGACGGGCCGGGAAAGAGCCAGTACAACAACATTGTGGAGAACGAACGGCACGGCAAGGGGCGGATCGGCAACCTGCTGTTCATGGACGGCCACGTGGATATGCATAATCCGCCTGCCTGGGTCGGGCCAAACGGCGAGCAGATGGACGACCCCTGGGACATCCTGCCCGGCGGCACCTATACGAATTGATGGGAGAGTCAGTGGTCCGTAGTTCATCTCCGGCCGTGCTTGCCGCTGCCGTGGCCGCCATCGCCGTGTTCGCCACCGGGACCGCCGGCCCCCGGGGACATGGTGCGGGCGTTGACGCTGAGCACCACGGTCGGGTCCAGCGCTGACAATCGAAGCTGGACTTTGGCGCCGACGGTGATGCCGGCCAGCGTGCCGGTGGCGCCGTCCACGGTGATCGTCGTCGTGGCGCCGATGGTGTAGGTCGCGG
>JBIOJL010000024.1:0-27132 GCA_044450885.1 Tepidisphaerales bacterium | reverse complement strand
CTTTGGGGGCGCTTTTTCATGCCCCAAGTCGCCCCGGGATCACCCACAACCTCATCCCACCAAACGACTTACGCCGCCGCCAACCATCACACCCAGGCCCAAAAGTATTTTTTCCCCACCGCGACACGGTCGACCAGAAGAAACCCCCGGAATCTCCCAACTATCGACTACCAACTATCAACTATCAACTATTTCCCGATCGCCCACAGATACTTCTGCGAGGCCAGGTAGATCGTGCCGTTGGCGACGATCGGCGTGCTGTACGCCGGAGAAGGCAGTTTCACGCGGCTGAGAATCTTGATCTCGCGTCCGGTCGCCATGACGAACGCCTCTTTGGTGTTGGCCCAGTAGATTTTCCCCTCGGCCACCAGCACTCCGCCCCAGGTCTCGGCGCCGCTCTCGAAAACCCACTGGACTTTGCCGGTGTCGGCGTCGAGGCAGTGCATCCGGCCGGCGATGTCGGGGATGTAGACCAGGCCGTCGGCCACGGTGGCGTCGGCAATGGTGCGATCGATGGCGTCGTAGCTCCAGATCTTCCCGGTCCCGGTGATGTCGCCGCTCTTGGTGGCGTCGATGCAACTGAGCATCCCCTTGCCCCGGCCGTGAGCGGGGTCCTGGCCGGTGGCGACATAGATCCGGCCGTTGTGGAAGACAGGCGTGGCGATGATGTCGCTGGGACCGATATAGAGACCGTCGTTCTTGTTGGGACTCCGGGATTTTCGCTTGTCGCCATCCGTGTAGCGAATCGGCTTGCCGTCGCGGAGCTTGTAGGAAGGCGGGTTGCAGTCGTAGGACCAGACATTCTTGAGGTCCACGGGCTTCTCGGGAACGCTGGCGAGTGCCTCGAAAGCGTAGCAGACGCCATCGCCGCCACCGAGGAAGACCAGCGTCTTGTCGCCGACCTTGCCCAGCGAAGGTGAAGACCACTGGCAGTGGAACTGGTGCGCGCTGAGCCTCACGTTCTCCTTGGCCAGCAACCGGCCGGTGCGTTTGTCGAGTGCGATGAACGCCGGAGCGTCCGGTGCGGGCATCTTCTCATGCCCCTTGTCCACGCCATTGGAGGTGCCGACGTAGAGCACATCGCCGTGGATCAGCACCGAGCAACTGGCCGCGTCGTGCGGCCGCACGCCGAGTTCGTCGATGAGGTCGTATTTCCAGATGATGTCGGCATCCTTGGGCGTGAGTTTGATCGGCGGGTTGCCGGGGCCGGCCATGTATTTCCCTTCGTCGGTGAAGGGGCCTTCGTTGCCGTGGGCCTGCCCGCGAACATCGAGGCAAAGGACCTCGCAGGCGGTGCTGACGATGTAGACGCGATCGCCGTCGACGGCCGGTGAGGAGCAGGTGCCGAGATCCTGATGAGTGAAGAGCGAGTTGGGCCAGGGCGCGCTGCGGCGTGGGGTGACCAGTTGCCAGAGGAGTTCGCCCGTCTTCTCATCCAGGCAGAGCAACATGCCGGCCTTGGAGCGGGTGAATCGGGGGTCTTCGTCGATAAGCTTGTCGTCGGTGCCTACAAAAACCCGGCCGCCGGCGACGGTGGGATTGCCATAAGCAGCACCGCCGAGCCGGGCGGTCCATCTCACGTTCTTGGTGGTGGCCAGGTCGATGCCAACGCTGGTTGCCCTTTTCTGGCCGGGGTCGAACGAGTCGGGAAGGTTCTTCTCGTCGGAGACCGTGTTGCGGTCGTCCCGGCCGCCCCAGCAGGGCCAGTCGGTGGCGGAGACGGTGGATGCGGCAAGCAGGAGCGCCAGGCAGAGGCACGAAGGCACGGAGGCACGAAGGCACGAAGTGAATGCGTGACCCGGCGACACGGTTTGAGGGCGATGGACGACAGACGAGACGACAAGACTCATGGCCGACTTCTCCTTTTGCACCAGGCATTCACGAATCGATCGCAACGACGGCTTTCGGCTGTTGGGCGGGAAGACACGCTGAAGCGTGAACTCCGAACGTGAACTCCGAACGCGAAGTCCGAACGTGAATTCCGAAACCGTCAGCACCGGACCTAATACCACCGGGATGGCAGAATGATGATGCGAGTGTGTAGAATGCGGAAATGGCACAGAGACTGGCGTTTATCGGAATGGGCATCATGGGGTTGCCGATGGCGGGACACCTGCTGGCGGCGGGGCATTCAGTGACGGTCCACAGCCGGACCAGGGCGAAGGCTGAGGCGATCCTGGCGAAGGGCGCGCAATGGGCCCAGTCGCCGGCCGACGCCGCGAGCGCGGCCGAGGTCACGTTCGTGTGCGTGACCGATACGCCGGACGTGGAGGCGGTGGTGCTGGGGGAAGTCGGCGTGCTGGCGGGAGCGGCGGCCGGAACAGTGCTGGTGGATCACTCGACGATCTCTCCGGCCGCCACCCGGCGGATGGCAACGACGTGCGCCGCGCGAGGGGTGACGTTCCTGGACGCGCCCGTATCCGGAGGCGATGTCGGCGCGAAGAACGCGACGCTGTCGATCATGGTCGGCGGCGACCCGGCGGCGTTTGAGCGGGTGCGGCCATTACTGGCCTGCATGGGCAAGACCATCGTCCACTGCGGCGCCGCCGGCACCGGGCAACTGACCAAGCTGGTGAATCAGATCCTGGTGTCGGTCACGAACCTGGCGGTGTGCGAGGCGCTGACGTTTGCGGGCAAGTGCGGGCTGGACCTGGAGAAGACCATCGCCGCCGTCGGCGGCGGGGCGGCCGGTTCGTGGCAACTGGCAAATCTCGGCCCGAAGATGGTCAAGCGCGACTTCGCGCCGGCCTTCATGATCGACCTGATGCAGAAGGACCTGCGCCTGGTGATGCAGGCAGCCCAGGAAGCGGGAGTGGCGTTGCCGGCCTCCGGGCTGGTGCATCAGCTTTTCACGGCAGCGCAGGCCGCCGGCGACGGCCGGGCGGGAACACAGGCGCTGTATCGGGTGATTGAGCGACTGGCCGGAAAATGACTGCGGGCGCAAGGTGGCCGGAGACTACTTCACGTCTCGCTCTTGCCGCCATCCTGCAACCTCTTCTTTACAACCGCGAGGTGACGAAGTGCGGTGCGGTCTTGCTCGCGGTTTGCCACACGTTTGGCGGCCATGAGCGTATCGAGGTCAATCACGCGACAGACCAAGCCGCCGACATCCATCTCGACCGCACGCGAAGCAACCTCGGCGTATGTGGCGACTTCGGGCACCTCGCCGAGGAGATCGAGCTTGCCAAGCGTGGTGTCCAGGTACAGGTTCTTCAATCCGTGCAACCGCTCGGGATCGAGCGGCAGCCGCATCTTGTCGGGCCGGTGGCGCAACCGGGGATCGAGCGGAGCAACTGCTTCGAGAATTCGTCGCAGGTTGGCGTCGTCGAAAGTCGTGCAGACATCCACGTCATGCGTCACGACATTGGCGCCGTGTGCGATTGCCGCCATGCCGCCGATCAGAACGTACTCGACGTTACATTCGCTCAGCCGCTTCAAGATGTTCAAAAGAGGATCCATAGAACTGTTCCCCGGCTTGGCGCAGTTGCTCGACAAGAAGCCTCGCGGCGTAGTGTTCCTCAAATCGCTGGGCTACCGTCTTGGAGAGCGAACTTTCAATCAGCGTGACATCAACCTCGCCCGACTCATCCGTCGGTGGTAAGGCCGGAATTTCGGAGGGGTCGAAATCGTCTGGTCGGGTCATCATGATCGATTATACCGGCGGAGTGATGCCCCTCCGCTCCCAAATCAGAAAGATATCGTTGACGAAACTCTCGAGATTGGCCAGCCGTTGCGCGGGAGTCAGCTTGAGTTGATCTTCGATCTGCCAGAGATCGACGCCGGCTTCATCCTGCGGCGGCAATGCCGGGATCTCGGAGGGATCGAAATCGTCTGATCGGGTCATGCTGGTGGATTATACCGCCAGTGCGACGAGGCGATGACGAAAAACCGCGATCAGCGATCGCGGCTACAGTCACTTCTTCTCATCCGCCATGTCGTCCGCGGTCAGCTTCTTGAGGCGGATGTTCTTGTACGCGGCCGTGGTCTGGTAGCTGGCCAGGCCGAACGGCTTGGACTCTTCGACTTCGATGCGGATGTCGATTTTCTTGTCCTTGATGTCGGCATCAATAATCTGCTTGTCGTCGATCCAGCACTGGATCTTGTCGGCCAGGACGCGGACGCGGAACTTGTACCACTTCTTGTCATCGAAGTTCATGACCTTGGTGGTGGAGTTGCTGGAGGCGTCGCCGCCGTCGATGGAGGAGATGCCCACCACGCCGCCGCCCCAGCCGCCGACGATGAAGGAGGCGAAGGAGTCGGCCACGGGGAAGGTCAGGCCGACAAAGAAGTCGGAGCCATCCAGCTTCTGGGCTTCGAGGGCCACCTCATAGTTGACCTTGGGAACCTTGCCGGTGTAGGTGACGCCGGAAAGGGTGGCACCCGCGGGAAGGATGAGCAGGCCATCCTTGACCTTGGGCTTGCCGCCGCCGCCGAAATCGGAGTCTTTCCAGCCTTCGAGGGTCTTGCCGTCGAAGAGGCTCTCCCAGCCTTCGTCGGCGGGCTTGGCTTTCTCCTTGTCGGCGGCCCGGGTCATCGGAGACAGCATCAGGCAGAGGGTAATCGCGAAGATATGGAACAGAGTGGTCTTGGTCATGGGAAGCTCCTTTCAGCATAGTGTACACGCAAACGGCGTGAGCATTGAAGAAGAAGCCGGCGGAAGCGCCGGGTTTTGCAGCGGTTGAATCGGCGATGCATCGGGATTAGATTGCCGGTGACTCACGCCGGATCCCTGGGATCGTGGCTGGACGGGGCGTGACGATTCCTTCGGGAGGGCCGCAGTCCTCTGCGGCCGTTTCGCGGGACAGCCGTCCCGGCCGTGCAGGAGCACGGCCCTCCCGGAATCGTGGTCACGCCCGCTGGAAGAAAGGATCGCATTCCATGGCAGAGGTTGCTGCGCTAGCGGGGCAAGGCCGGGCGGAGGTGGATGGGCGGGTCGAGGAGTTCGTCTACGATGACCGAACCGTGCGGATGTTCCTGACCGCCATGCTGACCTGGGGAATCGTGGCATTTCTGGTGGGATTGATCGTCGCGCTGCAACTGCCCTTCCCATTCTTCAACCTGGGCAATGAGTTCACCTCGTTCGGCCGGCTCCGCCCGCTCCACACCAACGCAGCCATCTTCGCCTTCGCCGGCAACGCCATCTTCGCGGCCATCTACTACTCGACCCAGCGTCTCTGCAAGACCCGGATGTTCAGCGATGCGCTGAGCAAACTGCATTTCTGGGGATGGCAACTCATCATCCTCTGCGCAGCGCTGACGCTGCCGGCCGGGATCACCCAGGGCAAGGAATACGCCGAACTGGAATGGCCGATCGATATTCTGATCGCCGTGGTCTGGGTGGGCTTCTTCGCCGTAAACTTCTTCGGCACGCTGGCCCGGCGGCGCGAGCGGCATTTGTACGTAGCGCTCTGGTTCTACATCGCCACCATCGTGACCGTGGCAGTGCTGCATGTATTCAACAACCTGGCGATTCCCGTCGGGGCGTTCAAGAGCTACTCGATCTACGCGGGCGTTCAGGACGCTTTCATGCAGTGGTGGTATGGACACAACGCGGTGGCGTTCTTCCTGACCACGCCGTTCCTGGGTCTCATGTACTATTTCCTGCCAAAGGCGGCCGAGCGGCCGGTCTTCAGCTACCGGCTCTCCATCGTACATTTCTGGTCGCTGGTGTTCATCTACATCTGGGCCGGGCCGCACCACCTGCACTACACCGCCATCCCCGACTGGTCGAGCACACTGGGCATGCTCTTCTCGCTCATGCTCTGGATGCCCTCGTGGGGCGGCATGATCAACGGCCTGCTGACGCTGCGCGGGGCGTGGAACAAGGTCACCACCGACCCGGTGCTGAAGTTCTTCGTGGTCGCCATCACCTTCTACGGAATGGCGACGTTTGAAGGGCCGCTGCTCTCGATCAAGAGCGTGAACGCCCTGTCGCACTACACCGACTGGGGCATCGCCCACGTCCATTCGGGGGCGCTGGGCTGGGTGGGGTTCATGTCCTTCGGCATGATGTACTGGCTGCTGCCGCGGCTGTTCCAGACGAAGCTCTGGAGCCAGAAGGCCGCCACGCTTCATTTCTGGCTGGCGACGGTCGGCATCCTGCTCTACATCGTGCCCATCTACATCGCGGGGATTACGCAGGGGCTGATGTGGCGGGCGATGGATGAGAATGGCGGCCTGGTCTACGGACAATTCATCGAAACCGTTCAGCGGCTGATGCCGTTCTACCACATGCGCCTCCTGGGAGGCCTGTGCTACCTGAGCGGCGGGCTCGTCGGCGCGGTGAATTACTACATGACCTGGAAGAGCCGGCCGGCCGTCTACGACGAGCCGGTGCAGCGTGCCCCGGCGCTCCGCCCGGACTACAACGAAGACCCGACCCGGCCGACGGCAACTGGCATTGGCGTAACGACGGACCTGGCGCAGAATATCGCCGTCTGGTCGACATTTTGGTGGCACCGCAAATGGGAGCGGTTGCCGCTGAAGTTCACGGTGCTGGTGGCGGTGGCGGTGGTCGTGGCGTCGCTGTTCGAGATCATCCCGACTTTCGTCATCCGCTCGAACGTGCCGACAATCGCGTCCGTCAAGCCCTACACGCCGCTGGAACTGGCCGGGCGCGACATCTACATCAGTGAAGGGTGCTACAACTGCCACTCGCAGATGATCCGGGCGATCTATCCCGAGACCAAACGCTATGGCGATTACTCCAAACCCGGCGAGTTCGTGTACGACCATCCGTTCCAGTGGGGTTCGCGGCGGATCGGGCCGGATTTGCAGCGCGAAGGCGGGCTGCGCAACGAGATCTGGCACTACTTCCACTTCAGGGACCCGCCGCAGATGACGCCCAAGTCGATCATGCCCCCCTACCGGTGGCTGCTCAAGAAGAATTGGAGTTCGCCGACATTCCCACACGGATGCGGGCAATGAAAACGCTGGGCGTGCCGTACACGGATGACCAAATCCGGGATGGCGTTCAATCGGCCAGGACGCAGGCACTGGCGCTGGCCGGGAAAATGGCCGCACAAAACAACAACCAGTCTATCCCCGGCGTGGAGAACAAACAGGTCATCGCATTGATCGCGTATCTCCAGCGGATGGGAACCGACCTGAAGGCCAAACCCGAGGCCACGGGCCAGCCCGCAGCGCCGACGGCGAGCAATGGAGGGCGGCAGCCATGACCACTCTGCTGCAATGGCTCGATCCCGAAGTGGCTGGCAAGATCGCCCTGCTGCTCTTCTGCATCCTTTTTGTTGCCGTTGCGATCTACGCCTGGACGCGCACGGCGCGACAGGTTGAGGACTGGTCGCGAATCCCGCTGGGCGATGACGGGCGCGACCACGAATTCGGGAGGGCCGTGCTCCTGCACGGCCGGGAACGGCCGCCCTGCGAAACCGCCGCAGAGGACTGCGGCCCTCCCGGGACAACGGCCACGCCCGAGATGACAACCCGGTGCAGGGTCCGCGCCGTGGCCCGGAAAGCAATCGACATACGCGAGTGACACGAACATGAGCGAACAGAAGGACATCCTCACCGGCCACAATTACGACGGCATCCAGGAATACGACAACCCGACGCCGGGGTGGTGGACGTGGCTGTTCGTCGCCACCGTCATTTTCTCGGCGGTGTACTTCCTGATCGTGACCGTCATCGCCGACGGCCGGCTCAGCCCGGCGGCGTTTCACGATCGCGAGCAGGACGAGGCCATCCGCCTGCAATACGGCACGATCGCCAACGAGAAGCCGACGGCGGCGACGCTCCTGAAGCTGATGAAAGATGAGAAATGGGTCCGCGCCGGCGCCTCGGTGTTCCAGGCGCAATGCGTGGCCTGCCACGGGCGCAACGGTGAAGGCCTCACGGGACCGAACCTGACGGACGATGCCTACATCAACGTGAAGAAGATCGACGACATCTACGATGTCGTTTCCAAGGGCCGGAACAACGGCGCCATGCCGGCCTGGGGGCCGCGCCTGCAACCGGCCGAGCTGCTGGTGGTGTCGGCCTACGTGGCCTCGATCCGTGGCAAGAACCTGCCCGGCAAGCCGGTGGAACCGAATGCGGTGGTGATACCGCCGTGGGAATGAACATGGCCTCCGAACAGACGCTGCTGCAACCCGAAGAACGCGTGCTCTCCACGCTCGAGGCCGACGGCTCGCGGCGCTGGCTGTATCCGCGGCTGTCGGCTGGCCGCTATTGGCAGGCACGCCGCCTCGTTGCCTACGCGCTGATCGCCATCTTCACGCTGATCCCCTACATCACGATCAACGGCAAGCCGGCCATGCTGCTGGATATCCTGCACCGCCGGTTCACGCTCTTCGGCTACACGTTCCTGCCGACGGACACCGCCCTGCTGGCAGTCTTCATGCTGATGGTCCTGCTGAGCATCTTCGCGATCACGGCCGTGCTCGGACGCGTCTGGTGCGGCTGGGCCTGCCCGCAGACGGTCTACATGGAGTACCTCTTCCGGCCGATCGAGCGGCTGGTCATGGGCCGCGCCGGCACCGGCGGGAAGCCGCAGAACGTGGCGGGTTGGCGGATGCTGCTGACGTTTGCCCTCAGCATTGTCGCCTGCCTCTACCTGGCACACACGTTCCTGGCGTATTTCGTCGGTGTGGCTCAATTGCGAGTGTGGGTGACGCAGTCGCCGTTCGACCATCCGGCCGCTTTCGTGGTGATGGCCGTGGTAACGGGGTTGATGGTGTTCGATTTCCTCTACTTCCGGGAACAGACGTGCATCATCGCCTGCCCGTACGGCCGGCTGCAATCGGTGCTGCTGGACAAGTCCTCGCTGATCGTCTCCTACGACACCGGTCGCGGCGAACCGCGGGGCAAGCTGCGCAAGAGCCTGCCGATAGCGGAAAAACAGGGCGATTGCATCGACTGCGACATGTGCGTGCAGGTCTGCCCGACGGGCATCGACATCCGCGGCGGCCTGCAGGTGGAGTGCATCGGCTGCACGCAGTGCATCGACGCCTGCGACGCGGTGATGGACAAGATCGGCCGGCCGCGCGGGCTGGTGCGGTACACATCACAGGCGGCACTGGCGGGCGAGAAGACCCGGATCATCCGCCCGCGCGTGGCGATCTATGCCGTGCTCGTGCTGGGGCTGCTGACGTTCCTCACCATCCTGCTGGCAACCAAATCGCCGGCCGACGTGACGCTGCTGCGGCAGACGGGTTCGCCATTCCTGATCCGGCCGACCGGCCAGGTGGAGAACATCATCGTCGTCAAGATCGCCAACCGCCTGGACGAGCCCCAGGAGTACGCGATCTCGCTGCTAAATCAGCCGAAACTGTCGGTTGAGACCACCGACCGCGTGGTCCGTCTGGCGCCGGGGCAACTGTTCCAGGAGCCGGTGCATGTGCTGGCGCCGCGCGACGTGTTTGACGACGGCGAGTATCCGATCACGGTTCGGGTGACCACGCCGGACGGACATGTTGTGGACCGCCCGTTTCGAATGCTCGGCCCGCTGGGCGTGCCCGTGGCGCCGGCGGCCGGAAAGGGGCAGCCATGACGCAGAGCCCCGGCCGGCCGACGTCGAAGCTGCCGCCGCGGTGGGTTCTCATCGTCGTCGGACTCCTGGCCATCCACGCGGGCTGCATGTTGATCGCGGTCTGGATCGCAACGCGGGAAGGCTCGGGCGCCATTCCGGACTATTATCAGAAGGCAATCAACTGGGACCGGTCCCACGCCCAAACCAGGGAGTCGGCCAAACACTGATAACCGATCACTGATCACCGATCACCGATTACGTGCTACTGACCACTGACTACTGACTAAAGGCTATGCTGCCATTAATCGCAACCATCCTCATCGCCAGCCTGCTTGGCAGCCTGCATTGTGTGGGCATGTGCGGGGCGTTTGTGGCGGTCGCTGCGGGAGACCATAAGAGCAGCACGGGTCGGCATGCTCTACTGCAGGGGGCGTATCACGGCGGACGGTTGGTGACGTATACGCTGCTCGGCCTGGCGGCCGGCGCCGCGGGAGCGACGGTGAATCTTGGCGCGGCGCTCGCGGGAATCAAGCCGCTGGCGGCGGCCGTGGCAGGCGCGGTCATGGTCGCGTTCGGGCTGGTTTCGCTGCTCCGGCTCAATGGATGGTCGCCGAAACTCGTGGGAATGCCGCCGATGCTGGGGCGCGTCCTCGCGGCGGCGCATCGCTCGGCCATGTCGCGGCCGCCCGTGGTGCGGGCGGCGGTGATCGGACTGCTGACGACGCTGTTGCCCTGCGGTTGGCTGTATGCGTTTACGGCCGCGGCGGCGGGCACCGCACGCCCCTGGATGGGCGCGCTGGTGATGGGGGTCTTCTGGCTGGGCACTCTGCCGGCGCTGGTGGCGCTCGGAGTCAGCGTGCGGACGGTGATCGGATTGGCCGGACAGAGGCTGCAACTGCTGACCTGTGTCGCACTCGTGGCAGTGGGAGTCTATACGATCACCGGCCGGTCATTGCGCGACGTCGCTTCCATGACTCGAAACGCCCGCTCCGCACTGCAACACCCGCAGGCAACACCCCCCTGCTGCCAGGAAAAGCCATGAGCCGGGCACAGACCACGCTCCCGCCGGACGCGAATCAGACGACGGACGTTTGCTGCGCTCACTGCCATCTGCCTGTTCCGCCGGGTCTGGTCGAGCCGTCGGGCGACAGGCAGTTCTGCTGTGCCGGTTGCCGGGCAGTGTACGAGACGATTCACGCCTGCGGACTGGAGTCATACTACAAACTGGTGGAGTCGGCCAACGCAACGCTCGCACCGCCACGGCCATCCGATGCGTCGTTCGAATCTTTCGACTCGGAGGCATTTCACAAGCTCTTTGTGCGAACCCGGCCGGACAGGCTGTCAACCTGCGAGTTGCTGCTGGAGGGTGTGACCTGCGCGGCGTGCGTGTGGCTGGTGGAACGGCTCCCGCGCGTGCTGGACGGCGTGATCGAGGCGCGGCTCAGCCTGCGCGATTCGTCGGTTCGCGTGACCTGGGATCCGTCGAAGGTCCCTCTCTCACGCATCACCCGGACGCTGAACAGCTTCGGCTATCGGCCTCATCCCGCGAAGGGCCAATCACGCAAGGAACTCCACCGCCGCCATGAACGCCGGCAGTTGATCCATCTTGGCCTGGCCGGGGCGCTCGCGGGGAACGTGATGCTGCTGGCATTTGCCATGTACGCCGACTGGCTTGGCGACATGGAGGCGCAATACCGGATGCTCTTCCGCTGGGTGTCGCTGGGTCTGGGCGCGCTGTCGCTGGCCTGGCCGGGCGGAACGTTCTTCCGCAGCGCCTGGGCGGCGCTCCGGACGCACACGGTCAACCTCGACTTGCCGATCGCCCTGGCGTTGCTGGTCGGCGGCCTGGCCGGGCTGGTGAACACCGTGCTCAACCGAGGCGAGCTGTATTTCGATTCGCTGACGCTGCTGGTCTTTCTGCTGCTGGTCGGCCGCTGGATGCAGTTCCGGCAGCAGCGGCGCGCGGACGATGCCGTGGAACTGCTCTTCTCGCTGACACCGTCGACCTGCCGGATCGTGCGGGCGGATCGCGTGGTCGATGCGCCGGTCGAGGCGCTCAGGGCCAGCGATCTCGTGGAAGTGCGCTCGGGGGAACTGATCCCGGCGGACGGTGCGGTCGAATCCGGCGAGTCCTCGGTGAATGAGTCGCTGCTGACCGGCGAATCCCGCCCTGTTGACGTGAGCGCGGGCTCGATGGTGCATGCCGGATCACAGAACGTGAGTTCGACGCTGCGCGTGCGTGTCAAACAGGTGGGAGCCGGCACCCGCGTGGGCAAACTGCTGCGTCTGGTGGAGCAGGGCGCCGCCGAGAAGGCGCCGATCGTGCAGTTCGCCGACCGGGTGGGATTGTGGTTCCTCGTCGCCGTGACAGCGGCGGCGGCCGGAGTGCTGATCTACTGGTCGCGGTTTGGCCTGACGGGAGCAATCGACCACACGGTGGCGATGCTGATCGTGACCTGCCCGTGCGTGCTGGGACTGGCGACGCCGCTGACGATCAGCGTGGCGATCGGGCGGCTGGCCCGGCGGGGGATTCTCGTCAAGAGCGGGCCGGCGCTGGAACTGCTTTCACGCCGAGGACGGCTGCTCCTGGACAAAACCGGGACGCTCACCCATGGTGACCTGCAACTGGTGCGGTGGATCGGCGATGAATCGGTGCGGCCGCTGGTGGCGGCACTGGAGCAGCACTCGACGCACCCCGTCGCAAGGGCGCTCGCAGAAGTAGGGCCAGCGTCCTCGCTGGCCTCGAACGTCGAGCAGGCCACGCCTTCTGAAGGCCAGCGAGGACGCTGGCCCTACTTGGACCCGTCCTTCGATCGCATCACCGAACGTGACGGCGGCATCAGCGGCATCATGCCCGACGGCCGCATGCTGCGTGTCGGCTCGCGTCGATACATGGAGTCACATCAGGTCCAGATTCCCCTCCAAATTGCAGCAGTCCTTGCCGACGCTGAATCCGGAGCCGACAACTCGTGGCATGGGCGTCTCGCCCATGGTGTCGGTGCTCCGACACATCCGCCGGTGAGCGGCAAGACACACGGCCCTCACCCCAACCCTCTCCCGAAGGGAGAGGGACGTTTGATGCCGCCGGGTACGGCGGCACATGGGCTGGAAGCCCATGCCACCACAGGTGAGCAGCCTCGCCAATCGCGGCCGCACACCGCCGTGCTGGTGGCCGTGGACACGACCGCCGTCGCCCTGGCCATGCTCGGCGACCGCGTCCGCGAAGACTCGGCCGCCGCCACCGCCAGACTCTCGGCGATGGGCTGGGAACCGTCGATCCTCTCCGGCGACGCGGAGACGGTCGTCACGGCCGTGGCGAAGCAACTGCGAATCAGCGACGCCCGCGCCCAGATGACCCCCGAAGAAAAACTGGCGGCCGTGAAGAGCTCCGGCCCGCATGAACTGACCGTGATGGTCGGCGATGGCGTGAACGATGCCGCGGCCCTGGCGGCGGCCGACGTCGGCATCGCTGTCCACGGCGGCGCCGAGGCCTCATTGGCGGCCGCCGACGTCTACATCTCCCGGCCCGGTCTGACGCCGCTCGTGGAACTGACCGAGACCAGCCGCCACACCATGCGCGTCATCCGCCGCAACTTCGCCATCTCGCTCGCGTACAATCTCCTGGCAGGCACGCTGGCCGCGATGGGAAAGATGAACCCGCTGATCGCGGCCATCCTCATGCCGCTGTCGTCGGCCACCGTGCTATCGACCATGATCCTCGCCGTCTCGCGGCGGAAGCCGGAGTGACCCATGTCCGTGCTCTACATCATGCTCGGAATCGCCATCGTGCTGCTGGGCGTGGCCCTGTCTGCCTTCTTCTGGGCCGTCCATCGCGGGCAATACGACGACATGGATACGCCGCCGCACCGTATTCTCTTTGATGATGATCCGGACGAAACGTAGCAACCTGCGCCATGAAAGCGCCGGAGGAACTCACGCTTCGAGAGCACGGCAACGGCTGTGGTGAGGGCAAAGCCGTAGACGATCTGGTCACGCCGACTTCCGCCGCGCACGAGGGCGTTTGGCCGAATCGACGACGGCGTCGATCTTCTGGGAGGCGGTGTGGTCAAAGAACATCTCGCCGCATTTGACGCAGCGATCGAACTCCACGTCCGGCACGCAAATGGCACCGCCGCGCGGATGCAACTCGACGGACTCACGCACACGCTCGATTTGGTCCCCGCCGCAGATTGGGCATTTGGTCAAGAAATTCATTGCGACACCGCCAGTTTGGCTGACACGAGCAGATAATACGTCTCAACGCCTGCGTCGTCCACAAGTTTCCCTTTGGTATACACGATTTCGCCGCGTACGGTCGGACCCTTGATGATATAGAGATCCTTCAAAAGATCCCCGCAGTTTGGCCCCTTGCCAGAAAACGAAGTTGCTCTGGAAGGTTGGTGATTGCCGCGGGCTTCAGCGACCAGCGGCCGCGTCGTGCAGCCGTATCACTCTTGGCAACCAGCAGCAAACGAGCCTCGACGGGTGTGTTACCGGCCACGGAAGCCAACGTGATAACGTGGCCCGTCTTAACAGTCCCTGTGCTGCGAAGATAATCCGTAGCGACAAGAGGTCTCGGATCCTGCTTCAGCGCAGAGTCACGTACAACGATCTGCAAACACTCGAAGTTGATCCACACCTGATCAGATGTCTTCCAATCGCCTGGGAAGAAGGACATTCGACAAGGCAGGCAATGCATGGCCGATGAGCGCCACGGCCTGACGAACTGCCCTTGATCGCCGTACATGAGCATGATGACTGGGAGGAGCGGGATGCTGCACTGGAATGTCCACGCAAGGGCATACTCGGTGTGCCGCGTGTACTTTGGCGCGTCCGTTGTCACCGTCTTGGCAGTCCAAGAGCCAGCCACACATACCGGTATATGCGTTAAACCGTCGATCGGTATCTCGCGGCTCATGATTCGCTGCTCCACATGTCAAAGTATCGTACCACATCTGGGATTCACGCTCGGCACCCAGCAAACTACTTCATTGCCCGCGTCACGGCGTGCATATGACTGTCTGCTGGATCTTCGGAGCAGTGGCGGGCCAGACCAGGGTCTGCCCGCCGACCGTTTCACCAACAACCTGATACTCGAAGTCCCCGGAATCTGTTGGAATTAACACCGTCCACAACGCACCGCCAACGTGTTTGCATGGAACGGTAAGCACCGCGTTTTGCGACCAACCCGTGTGAACCACCGCGACACTCTTGAACGGCTGGGCATCCAGCGCAAAGACCGTGATCTGCAACGGCTGGCCCTTGGTCACCTGCGTGCGGAACGTGGGAACGACGAGCCGCGGCGATCCGGTGAACTTCAACCCGGGCTCCGTGTCTGGCGGAAGCGGGGTACCGAGGGCGTCGGTCAACACCTTGTCGTGTTTGGACAGAAACTGGTTCTGCTTGCGGTTGTGCTGCTCCAGGTTGGTCAGCGTGCCCAGGTCGCCGGGTGTGTCGATGGTCGCCAGTTGCAGCGTGACCATCTTCTCCCACTGGCGGGCCATCTGGGTGCGGATGGTCAACGCGGCCTGGGCGATGGTTTTGCGCTGGGCGGGGTCCTTCTCGGCGGCGAGGGTGGCGGCGGATTTGTCGAGTTGGCCACGCATGCAGCCAAGTTCGGCCATGACCGCCATGTACTGGTACGTGTTGAGCCAGTAGTCGAATCGCTGGAGGTTGCCCGGACCGCGGACCTTGTCGCGCAGAGCGGTAAGCTTGTCGACGAACTCGTATGCCTTCTTTTCCTCGGCCCAGGGCTTGTTGTTCGGCTTGATACCACCGGGTCCGTCGAGCCAGGTGCTGGGCTCGGGGAGTTTCGTGCCGTCGATGGAGGCGAAGACCGCGCCGATCTCGGCCGCGGATTCGGGGCCGAAGCTGGCCTTTGCGAAATCGAGGTAGAAGTCCTCGACGGGCATGGCGCGGTTACGGTTGATCGACTGCTTGGGCGTACCCACGTTGTCGGCCTCGAAATCGCCGTGCTTCTCGCCGCCGCAGTTGATCTTACGGGTGAATGGCTGGCCGGGAATCTGGTTGGATGGATCGGTGGTGCCGGTGATGACGATCCCGGCGATGCAGGGGAATTCGACCTGGCGGATGAAGTCGATCTTGAGCCGGCCATCGGTGACGCGCACGTCCTTCGCCGTGAAGTCGATGGCCTTGTTCTTGCCGACTCTGGCGAAGATGTCGAGGTCTTTGAAGAGTTCCTTGCCCTGCACGCTGGCGCCAAAGACACGTTTGCCGGCCGCGTCGTAATTCGGCTCGTTCAGTTTTAGAGTGACCCTGTACGTGCCGTTGGGAACCGCCAGCAGATAGCCATCGACGTCATAGCGGACGACTTGGTAGATGGCCTGCTCCTCGGGTGTGGCATCGGCAACCGGCGCATTGAACTTGGCCACATTGCCGCCGATGGCGCCGAGGGCTTCGACTTTGGCGAGAGTCGAGACCTTGGCCGCAAACTCGGCCGGCGCCCAGGACTGATCCCACCCGGCCGATGCCAGTGCCGAGACGTTCATCGCCATGGCCTTGGTGCGCCAGTGGATGCCCAGCAGGCCCGTGCAGCCAAGCCGGCGTGCGTCGGCGGCATCAAACCGCATCCGCCCGACCCATGGCTGCGGGGCGATCAGATTCGGGTCGTTCTCCATCCAGGGAATGGCCCACTTGGGCCGGTCGGAGACGTTGGCAAACGCTGTCTCAACATCGGCGTGACCAACCTCGCGGTTGATGCAACTCATGGGCGAGTCTTTGGGCAGCAGCTTGTCCAGCGCAGCGCGGTCATGCTGCGGGCCCAGCACCCAACCGCAGGTGGCGAGCGTGAACGGCTTGCCCAGGACAGCGAGGGCATCAAGGGCAGCCTGAATGTCACAGGCAGTCGCGGCGAACTGTTGAGGTTTGTTGCCACCCCACGTCCAGTCTTCCGGCGTCCACAGCCAGTAATAGTCAAGCGGATACACCTGTGCGATCCGGCGAAACATGCCTTCGTAAAGTTCGCGGGCGATGGCCGGATCGTCGGGGTTTTTGCCCTGCTGCTTCAGGTGGGCTTTGAGTTCCCTGGGGATCGTCAGCGGCGTCTCCGTGCCGATGCAGGTCTTCACACCCAGCGATCGGGCATCGGCGAAGACGTCGCGGAGCATCGCTGCCGTGTCGTTGAAGACGATGTTCGATTGCTCGACACCATTCGGACGCGGCAGCATACGCCGCATCACATCAGGCCCGAACGGGTCCACCGCGAACAACGCGGCCGATCCGGCGCAATACTCGCTCGTCTTCATCGGCGCGTAGCCCCAGCGGTTGATGCTCGTATTGAACCACGCCGTAGAATACGAGAACCTCGGCTGCCCGGTTGCATCGAGATCATCCTTGGTGCCGATCCATACCAGCGGTTCCGGCCCGACGCCGCCCTCGGGGTAGCAATGCAGGCCGAGGAAGTTCATGCGCATCTTGGGAAGCTGCGAGATGTAGGCAAGATAGTCATCGCGGTTCCACCAGTCCGGCCCTTCAGGAAAATCGTGGAATGGCTGAATCCCCCGGATGGAGAAGAGCGGCTTGCCGGTTTCGTCGAGGTTGGGGATCGCGAACGGCACCTGCTCGTCCGGAACCACGTCGCCATGCAGATAGAAACGGACACCCAGCTTCTCGGCAAAGCGATACGCGCCGTAGAGCGTGCCGCTCGCGTCGGCGCCGACGATCCAGGCAACGGGACCGTCGCCGGTGTTGGTGGTCTTGAGAACGAACTGCTCGGGGCCAAGGTTCTGCGCGGCATCGGCGATGCCCCTGGGGAGCATGGCCGCACCTTTGCCGGCAACGACAATGCTCCCTGCGCCAGGCGCCCCGTCGCGGATGGGGAGCAACCGGCCGGTACGCACGTAGACGTATCTCCGCACCTCCTGGCCGGCCAGACGTTCGCTGGCCGACGCGTTCTTCGGAATCACGACCATCGGCTCCGCCAGCGCGCTCTTAAACGCAAGAGCGATGGCGATGACCGAGGCAATCTTTGCCCAGTGGTTTCTCATGTTCCTTCCTCGTTGGGATTTGCTCGCCCGATTGTCGCAGAAACGAACCACGCCGTCGATGTTCACACACCTCTGGCCTCTGGCGGCCGGAGTCCCGGTGGGTAGGATAGGCATTCATGAAATCCAGACGCACGCTTCTCCGATTGCTCTGTCCGGCGCTGGCGCTCGCATTCCTCGCGCCACCGCTCCTCGCCGCCGACAAGTCTCCCGGCAATCCTTTCGAGAAGGAAATCCAGGCCTTCGAGGCGGCCGACAAGAAGAATCCGCCGCAGCCCGGCGCCATCGTCTTCATCGGCTCCTCGACATTCCGCCTGTGGAAGACCATGGAGAAGGATTTCCCCGAGCATCGGGTGCTCAACCGCGGATTCGGCGGCTCGCAGATGGAGGATGCGGTCTACTTCGCCGATCGGATCGTGATCCCGTACAAGCCCAAGCTCATCGTGGTACACGAAGGCGGCAACGACATCAACGCCAGGAAGTCTCCGGAACAGGTGCTGGCCGATTTCAAGGCGTTCGTGGCCAAGGTACGGACCGCGTTGCCGGATGTGCCCATCGCGTTCTCCTCGATCCCACCGGCGCCGATCCGCTGGTCGCAGGCCGACAAGATCCGCAAGGCAAACCAACTCATCAGGGAATACATCGCCACGGAGAAGAACCTCGACTACATCGAAATCTTCGACGCCCTGCTCGGCCCGGACGGCACGCCCAGGGAGGACTTGTTCCTGCCGGACCGGCTGCATCCGAATGCCGAGGGATACAAGATTCGCGCCGCCCTGACCCGCCCGCACCTGGGGCCGGCGATGAAGAAAGGCGACCAGTAGTCGAATGGCGACTCATCATTGGCTCCAGCTTTCCCTCGCCGCCGGGCTTGGTCCGGTCCTCGTCCGCCGCATCGTCGAACGCGCCGGATCAGCAGAAGCGGCCTGCGCCATGAAAGGCAGCGACCTCCGCGAGATCGAAGGCATCGGCACGGCCAGGTCCAGCTCCATCGCGGAATCGCTCCGCGCGGCCGCCGGCGACGTACACGAACAACTCGACGCCGCGGAGAAACTCGGCGCGATGATTCTGACTCCGGATTCGCCGGAGTATCCCGAGCTCCTGAAGCAGATCTACGACCCGCCCGTCGTGCTTTTCTGCCGGGGGACATTCGAGCCGCGCGATCTCTTCGCCGTCGCCATCGTGGGCAGCCGGCGCTGCTCGATCTACGGCCGCGAGCAGGCCGAACGATTCGGCTCGCTGCTGGCCGGCGTCGGCATCACGGTCATCAGCGGCGGCGCGCGCGGCGTGGACTCAGCCGCCCACCGCGGCGCCTTGCGACACCCGGCCGGGCGAACGTTCGCGGTCCTCGGTTCGGGGCTGGACCAGCCGTACCCGCGGGAGAATGCCCCGCTGTTCGATCAACTCGCCACGCGCGGCTGCGTCATGAGCGAGTACGCCTTCGGCACGCCGCCCGAGGCCCAGAACTTCCCGCGCCGCAACCGCATCATCTCCGGGCTGTCGCGGGGCGTTCTGGTCATTGAGGCCGACGAGCGGTCAGGCGCCCTGATCACCGCCCGCGTCGCCGCCGACGACCACAACCGGCCCGTCTTCGCCATCCCCGGCCGGATCGACAACCCGATGGCCTCCGGAACCAATCAGATCATCCGCGACGGCGCCACGCTGGTCACCAAGCTCGACGACATCCTGGCCGAACTCGGCCCCCTGCCCGACTCCGTCATCGGCAGCGAACCGCCGCAACCCTCCGTAGACGCGACGCAGCCCGCGCCCGCTGCTTCATCGCTCACGCCGATCCAGTCGCAGGTCTTCGCCGCCCTCAGCGTCGACCCGATGACCATCGACCAGCTCGTCGACGCCACCAACCTCGACGCCGGCACGCTGCTGAGCGAACTCACGTTCCTGTCGCTCAAGGCCCTCGTCCGCCGCGTGGACGGCCAGGCATTCCAGCGGCGGAGTCACTGATCTTCCTTCGTGTTTCTTCGTGGCCCTTCGCGGGCAAGCACTTTCACCAACATCACCCCATCGGCATCACCGCCCGCAACCGCGCAATCGTCCCCGGCAGAATCTCCAGCGCGCGGTCCAGTTCCGCATCCGTCGTGTACCGCGACAGGCTGAAGCGGATGGCACCGAAGGCGATGCGATGGTCGATCTTCATCGCCTGCAGCACGAACGACGGCTCCAGGCTGCCGCTGCTGCACGCCGAACCCGCCGATGCGCACACCCCCTGCTCGCTCAGCGCCAGGAGGATGGCCTCGGACTGCAACGCGGCGAAGGAAATGTTCGTCGTGTTGGGCACGCGGCGCTCACGCCGGCCGTTGATGTGGGTATCGCCGACGCGCTCGAGCACCGCGTCCTCGAAGCGGTCGCGTCTCGCCGCCACGCCGGCCATTTCCGGCAGATGGGCCAGGCCGATCTCGGCCGCCTTGCCGGCGCCGACGATGCCTGGCACGTTTTCCGTGCCGCCGCGGCGGTTCTGTTCCTGCGGGCCGCCGATCACCAACGGGCGGATCTTCAGTCCGCGGCGCACGTAAATGACGCCGACGCCCTTGGGTCCGTGGTACTTGTGCGGGGCGCAACTGAGCGCGTCGACGCCGATGGCCTTCACGTTCACCGGCAGCTTGCAGACGACCTGCGTTGCATCCACGTGCAGGGCCACGCCTTTCGCCCGGCACATCGCGGCGATCTCCTCGATGGGGAAGATCACCCCCGTCTCGTTGTTGGCCCACATCAGGCTCACCAGCGCCGTCTGATCGGTCAAGCTTGCCTGGAACTGGTCGAGGTCCAAGTCCCCCTGCTGGTTGACGCCGACATAGGCCACGTCGATACCTTCGGCAGCCAGTTGCCTGCACAGCTCGCGCGAGGCCGAATGCTCGACGGTCGAGGTCACCACGCGTTTGCGCGGGGCCCGCGCGGACAGAACGCCCCGGATGGCGGTATTCACGGCCTCCGTGCCGCCGCCCGTGAACGATACCTCGCTCTCGGCACACCCCAGCAGCGCCGCCGTGTGGCCACGGGCGCGGTCGATCGCGGCCCGTGCCTCCTGGCCCATGCGGTGGGTGCTCGACGGATTGCCGTAGACGCTGGTGAGATACGGCATCATCGCTTCCAGCACCTCGGGGGCCAGCGGAGTTGTCGCATTGTTGTCCAGATAGATTACGTCCATATAGGCTTGGGAATGCCCGGACGGCCGCAAAGTCGCATCCCCTGGCGTGGTGCATGACCACGGATTCGGGAGGGCCGTGCTTCTGCACGGCCGGAATGGTCGCGCCGCGAAACGGCCGCAAAGGACTGCGGCCGTCCCGCAAAAATGGCCACGTCCCTGGCGTGTTGCAGCGCGAGCCGCCGCTGCCCGGCTTTCCCAACTTTCAATCTTTTCGAAACTTCCGGACACGACTCACCCGGTCGCGGCACTGCTCTTATACTGTTGTCATGCCATTGGAAGTGATCAACGACATTGTCCGCGATGAGATGGCGGCCGTCGAAGAACGGTTCAACATCGAACTCTTCTCCGACCTGGCGTGTGTCAATACGCTGGTGCGCCATGTCGCCCGGTTCCGGGGAAAGATGCTGCGCCCCATGCTGCTCCTGCTCTGCGGGAAGGCGGCCGGGACTATCGGTGACGCGCATACCACGCTGGCGACCGTCGTCGAGATGGTCCACATGTCCACGCTCGTCCATGACGACGTCCTCGACGAGGCCGAGCTGCGCCGCAAGGGCGCGACCATCAACCACCTCCGCGGCAACGAAGCGGCCGTCATGCTCGGCGACTACCTCATCAGCCACAGCTACCACCTCTGCTCCAGCCTCGACTCGCAACACGCCTCCCGCCTGATCGCCCGGACAACCAACCAGCTCTGCGAAGGCGAACTGCTGCAGATCAACCATCGCCACAACTACCACCTCGACGAGAAGACATATCTCGACATCATCACCCGCAAGACGGCCGTGCTCATCGCCGCTTCCTGCGCCCTGGGCACCCGTTACGCAGGCGGATCCGCGGCGATGGTCTCGGCGGTGGAGAACTACGGCCTGTGCCTGGGCATCGCCTTCCAGATACAGGATGACATTCTCGACATCGTCGGCGAGCCCTCGCAGGTCGGCAAGACACTGGGCATCGACATCGAAAAAGGGAAGATGACGCTCCCCCTGATCCACTTCATGCGCTCCGCGCCGCGACAGCACCGCGATCTCTTGCTATCTCTGCTCAAGAGCGAATCGCATGACAAGACCGAGAAGATCCGCAATCTGATCCTCCCCTCGGAGTCAATCCCGTTTGCGCGCCACCGCGCTCAGGAATATGTCGACGAAGCCCGCCAGTCGCTGGAAGCGCTCCCCGACAGCGAGCCCCGCCGCGTGCTCGATATGCTGGCCGATTTTGTGGTCAATCGGCCCATGTAATCCACAGACTCCACACAGCTACCTACTCCATCGCGGCCGAAATCCCGTGGTAGTGGAACACGTTTGGGTGGCATGGGCAAGTACTCTTGCCCGTGTCCTCGACCGCCATGCGACTTCCGCCGCGCAGGACTACTTTCCTGCCGGCCATGCCGACTTGAGAGTGCGGGTCTTCATTTCGACGATCTTCGCATCGCCGCCGTCAGCGAAGAATCCGACGGCACGGCTGTCGGACTTGAAGGCGATCGAAAACGGCATGTAGACCGTGCCATCGGCGGCGAAGACCTCGATCGAGGCGCGATCAACGATGATACGCAGGCGTAGCCGGCCATCGACGAGCGGGACATTCCCTGATTTGCCGAGAGCGTTAAGTTTTGAATCGGCACTGGACCAGGAGATGCGGTGGCCGCGAATGTCGAAGCCGACGTTCTTGGCCTGACCGGGTTCGATCACGGCACCGATATCGAGCAAATCGCCGTTGAGTTCATGCGACGAGTTCTGGCCTGTTCTGGCGATGACGTTCCTGCGAGCGCTCTCGCCGTCTGCAAGTTTGTCCATCTCGGCGACAGGCCCCTTGCACAATCGCAGCCCGTCCGGCGTCTTTCGCAGCGACAACTCCATCGGCAGCGACATCTGCTGATTGAAGGGCATGCCGGGGAACTGGCCGCCGGACATCCAGCCAATGAGGATTCGCCGGCCATTGGGCGCGTCGCTATACGTCTGGGCGGCGTAGAAGTTGCCGCCGAAATGGCCAGGCAGCTTGGGGGTTTCGGGGGTGAACTTCGTACCGTCGAACTGGCCGAGCATGTACGCGCCGTCGGCAGCGAACACGACCCAGCGCGACTGGCCGGCCTCGCCAACGACGGGCAGTTCGAAGATATCGGGACACTCGAAGAAGCCGTCGAGTCGGCTGAGAAAGGTCCAGTTCTTCAGGTCGGGCGATGAATGGAAGTGGATAGTGTGAATTTCCTTGTCCTTGCCGTCAGCCTGTTTCTGGCGAACGCCGACGTATAACGCCATGATCCAGCGATTGGTCGGCTTGTGCCAGAAGACCTTGGGATCGCGGTTGCCGCCGGAGATGTTCTTCAGGACAGGGTTCTTGTCGTACTTGGTCCAGGTGGCGCCGGCGTCGGCACTGTAGGCGATGCACTGGGTGAAGGGGTTGCCGGCCGCCGTGTAGATGAGCACCAGCGGCTTTTCCTCGCCCCGGCCGAAACCGGAGGTGTTGTTCCAGTCGACGACGGCCGATCCGGAGAACATCGTGCCGAGTGAATCGGGGACAAGTACATCGCCCGTCTCGCGCCAGTGGAACAGATCGTCGCTGTCGGCGTGGCCCCAGTGCATGTTGCCCCATTGCGTCCCAAAGGGGTTGTGCTGGTAGAACAGGTGCCACTTGCCTTGGTAGAAGACCAGCCCGTTGGGGTCGTTGAGCCAGCCGCGGCGCGAGGTGAAGTGGAACTGAGGGCGGTTGGCTTCGGCATAGAGGTTGTCGGCGTTCTTGAGCGTGTCGCTCTGTTCGACAAGCGAGAGCGCCTTGGAACTGTCGGGAAGCTTGTCGACGGTGAGCGTGATCGGCTTGCCCCGGAATGCGGAGATGTCGATGAACGCGTACCAGTCGGGCTTGTCATCGGCCAGTTCGATGGTGAATTCGCGGTCGCTCTTCTCGTCGACGGCGAGCTTCACATGGCGCACCTTCGCCCCGTTGCGTACGGGCAGGTGGAGGTACTGCTTCTCAGCCGTCAGACGAAGGATGGGGTTGGTCAGGACCATGGCCGGCCGGGCGTCGGAGAGAACGATCTGGTCGACGTTGATGTGGCCCCAGCCGCCGGTGGCCGCGTCGACGATCTGGATACGCGCGGACTTGCCGGCCAGATCCTGCACATCCCACGACGCGGGCTCGAGCGCCTCCGAACCGCCCGGCTTGGTGTTCGGCCCGGTGGCCGTGCGGACGACCTTGCCATCGATCAGCAGATTCATGCACGTCTTGCCGGGGAAGCCGCCGCCGCCGATGAGAAAAGTGAGGTATTTGCGGCTGATGGTGAACGGCGGCGACGTGAGCGTCCCCGTGGCGTCGTCGCCGCCGTTGTAGGAGTTGACCAGTCCCTTGCCGAGAAACCCCGTAACGGGCATCTGGTTCGGTAGCGTGCCACGTGCGGGGCCTTTGCCGAAGGCGGTGCCTTCGACCGTCCAGTCACCGTAGGTGTCCCCTTCAAAGTCCGCGATGAGGATGTCGTCGGCGGCACGCACGCCGCGGGTCGCCAACAGACATGCGAGAAGAGCAAAGATGACGGCGTGTCTCATGCGTAGACTCCTTCCTGGGTCATTGGGTTCCGGTTCCGCGCACTTCGACTCTCCGGCACGGCGGCAGCGCGTCGATGAACATCCGGCCGTAACGCTTCGTGGTCACGCGGCTGTCGAGAATGGCGACGATCCCCCTGTCCGAGCGGCTGCGGATAAGCCGGCCGAAACCCTGCTTCAGCTTGATGATGGCCTCGGGAACCGAATATTCCATGAACGGGTTGCCGCCGGCCCGTTTGATGGCTTCGAGCCGGGCCTCGACGACCGGCTCGTCCGGCACGGCAAACGGCAGCTTGACGATGATGACGTTGCGCAATTGGTCGCCCTGGACGTCGATCCCCTGCCAGAAGCTGTTGGTGCCGAAGAGCACCGCGTTGGGCGTGTTTCTGAATTGATCGAGCAGCCGCCGCACCGGCGGGCCCTCACCCTGCACCAGCACCGGCAGGCCCATGTCGCGCAATTCATCGCGCAGCAGGCCGGCCGCCTGCTTGAGCATCGAGAAGCTGGTGAACAGCACGAACGCCCCGCCGTTGGTCAGCGTCAGATAGTGCAGAATCCGCGGCCCCGCGGCCGATAGGAACCGCGGATCGTTCGGCTCGGGCAGGCCCTTCTCGATATACAGCGTCGCCTGCGTCGGATAGTCAAACGGCGATTCGAGCGCCAGCTCGCAGCCGCCTTCAATGCCCAGCCGCGAGCGGATGTAGGCGAAGCGGGAGTCGGCGGCCGACGACGCCCGGGGCGGAATCACGGGCTGGAAGCCCGTGCCACGGGAAGACACGGCCTTCCCGCCTGTGCCAGCAGGTGTTGGTGTGCCCGGTTGCATCGAAGCAGGCCCAACCTTGGTGGCACGGGCTTCCAGCCCGTGTTTCCGCATTGACGCGCTTCCGCCGCCCAACTCGGGCAGTTCTCCTCGACGCAACAATCCAATCTTCTCCTCATTCATCGCCACCCATGGCCAATCCTGCAATCCCGCCTTTGCCGGATTATCCAGAATATATTTCAAGCATCGGTCAAACTCCGCCGAATTTCGGATGATGCGGTCGTAATACTCGGTCTGCCAGAATTCCCCGTTGCGGTTGAGTATTTCGTTGGCCCGATTGGCCGTGAAGGATTTCCACGAGTGCAGGATGCCCGCCAGCGTGAATCCGGCAAGCGGTTTGAGAACGGCATGAACATGGTTCGGCATGATGCACCATGCGAACAGGTGGTAGCGCTGGCCATCGAAGTGCTTGAGCGAATCTGTGACGAGTTGGGCCACAGTTGGATTCTTCAGCCAGCAGTCGCCGTGGCCGGCGTCGAGGTATTCCTCGATCTGGGTATTCAAGAGGCTGTTGGCTTTTGTTCTCACAGGCTCTTGTTCGGTATGGGCCTTCATTCGTTCCAAGGCCTGTTTCGGGAGTGATCCGGCGATGCGAAAACAAGTGGAATAAACGGAGCCGTGCAATGTCCAGTGGGGAAGATATGCGCCTTGGAGCTGCTGTAACTCCGGCGCCGCGGGCGGAGACACGGGCTGGAAGCCCGTGCCACCAGCAGGGGGTCTTGAGTGTGATGCGGCGGAAGGCCGAACGCGGTCGGTGGCGGCAGACGCCGCAGGCGGAGTCACGGGCTGGAAGCCCGTGCCACCAGAATGGCCACGCGCTGCATGTGGCTTGCCGGAACTCCCGCTCCGCGCCGTACACAGCGTCGCGCTCGTCAGCACCACGCTCGGACACTTGTCGAACAGGTGCATCTTCAGCCCGCTGGCCACGCAAATCGGCGCCGCGTGCAGGCTGGTGCGGTTCGGCATCCGCGACGCGATGTCGATCCAGTACACCGTCTCCTCCGCCTCCTGCTTGATGATCGCATCCAGCGCCGCCGCCGCCGTGGCGACCTTCGCCATCACCGAGGTCAGTTCGCTGACCTCGGCCTCGTTCGTCAGGCCGGCCAGCAGCGACTTGAGGTGCTTGCCCAGGTCCATCAGCCCCGGCGTCAGATCGTTCTCCACCCAGCCTCCCTCGAAGATCCGCCCGTTTGCCCGGCCATAGGTCCGCTGCCATTCAAGACACCGCGCAAAGAACTGGTCGACTCGCTCGTGCAGTTCCTCCACCGCCAGTATCGCGCCCGACGCCTCCTTGCCATGCACGCTCAGCAGTCCCTTGCCCTTCTTCGGATCGTACAGCGTGCGAAGCTGGTAATGCAGCGACGACTGCGACACCCGCATGCCAAAATGCTCGCCCGCGACATCCTCGAGCGTGTGCGCCTCGTCGAGAATCACCGCATCGTACTTCGGCAGATAATTCACTCCGGACATTCGCAGCGCCAGGTCGGAAAAGAACAGTGCGTGGTTGACGATGAGTATCTTCCCGCCCTGCATCCGCCGCCTCGCCGCCTGCCAGAAGCAACTTGCGTAGTGATTGCAGTTCTTGCCCAGGCAGTTCCCCGCCTCGGCGCAGACCCGGTCCCACACCGAACCCTCCGGCGATATCGGCAGGTCGGACAGCGAGCCATCCGTCGTGTTCTGTGACCAGGTCTCGATCTGCTCGAGCGATTCCATCTGCCGCTCGTGATCGAACAGCGAACTCATCTTCGACCACGCCTGTTCCAGCCGGCGTTTGCACAAGTAGTTGCCCCGGCCCTTCACGAGCACGGCCACGAATTCGTCGGGATACACGGCCTGCAGCAGCGGGATGTCCTTGTGGATGAGCTGCTCCTGAAGCGAGATCGTGTGGGTGGAGATGACCACGCGCTTGTGCTGCTTGACGGCAAAGTCGATGGCCGGCAGCAGGTACGCGAAGGACTTGCCAACGCCCGTGCCGGCCTCGACGATGAGATGTTGCGGCGTGTGCAGGGCCTCTTCCACGGCCGCCGCCATGTCAAGCTGCTGCGGGCGGAACTCGTATCTGTCCGGCATGCGCCGCGCAATCGCGCCGCCGGGACCGAGGATGTCGGTGAGCGTCTGCTTGTGTT
>JBIOJL010000023.1:0-27412 GCA_044450885.1 Tepidisphaerales bacterium | reverse complement strand
TGGATTGGGACGGTCCGAACATGATGTCCACGAACATCGCGGACGCCGCCCAGTTCGTGAATCGCAACAACCGCGCGGGATTTGATCTGTTCTGACCCCGATCGTCTGACAATCGAATCCAACGCCGGGGCTGCCGCCGTCGCGGCCGCCCCGGCTGTTTGTGACTCGAATCCTTAGAATCCGCGCTCCGCCAGCTCCACCGCCTTCAGCAGCGCCCTCGCCTTGCTCATGGTCTCCTCGTACTCGCTGGCCGGGACGGAGTCGGCCACGATGCCGGCGCCGGCCTGGATGTCGTAGGTCTGCGGGGTGTAGACAATCGTGCGCATCGCGATGCACATCGCCAGGTTGCCGGCGTAGTCGAGGTAGCCGGCCGCCCCGCCATAGGGACCGCGGCGGGTGGGTTCGAGCTCGTCGATGATCTGCATGGCGCGGATCTTGGGGGCGCCGCTGACGGTGCCGACCGGCAGGCTCACGCGCAGGGCATCGAGCGCCGTGTACTGATCGTCGAGAATCCCGGTGACGTTGGTGCTGATGTGCATGACATGGCTGTAGCGCTCGACGGCCAGTACGTCGCTTAGATGCACCGTGCCGACCCTGGCGACGCGGCCGATGTCGTTGCGGTGCAGGTCCACCAGCATGATGTGCTCGGCGCGTTCCTTGGGGTCGGCGAGCAGTTCCTTTTCCAGCGCGAGGTCTTCGGCCTCGGTGGCCCCGCGGCGGCGCGTGCCGGCCAGCGGGCGGCTGGTGACCTTGCGGTCGAGCACCTGGCACAGAATCTCCGGGCTGGCGCCGATCAGCGTGCAGGAGGGATTGCGCAGGTAGAACATGAACGGCGAGGGATTGATGATGCGCAGGGCGCGGTAGACGTCGAACGGGTTGGCGGCACTGTGGGCCCGCAGGCGCTGGCTGGGGACGAACTGGAAGATGTCGCCGGCGCGGATGTATTCCTTGCCGCTTTCGACGGCCTTCTCGAAGGCGTCGCGGGTGAAGTTGCTTTCGAAGGCGAGCGTGGCCGGGCCGGAAACGTCGATCTCGCCGGGCTTGAACGCGGGGGTCTGGCTGAGCCGCTGCACGACGGCATCGACGCGTTCGCAGGCTTCGATGTACGCCCGGGCCGCCCCGCCGCGGGAAACGTCGGCGTTGGCGATCACGCGTATGGTCTTGTCCACCTGGTCGAAGACGACCAGGGCCTCGTAGAGCCCCAAAAGCAGATCGGGCAGGTGGCGGTCGTCTCTGGGGGGCCTGGGAAGCGATTCGCCTTCGTAGTAGCGGATGGTGTCATAGCCCGCATAGCCGACCAGGCCGCCGGTGAAGGCGGGGAGCTTGGGGTCGCGGTAGAACTTGCGCCCGCCGACGAGCTGCTGCAAATCGGCCAGCGGATCGGTGGTGGTGAAGGTCTTCTCGACCTGTCCGCGGCGCGAGATGACCGCCCGGCCGTTCTTGACTTCATAGACGGCCACGGGCGAAGTGGCGATGAAACTGTAGCGGCCGATCTTCTCGTTGCCGACGACGCTTTCGAGCAGGAAGGCGTGGTCCTGTCCGCTGGCCAGCAGTTCGAAGGCCGTGACCGGAGTGAGGTGGTCGGAGAGCAACTGGCGATAGACCGGCACAAGCTGGTGGTCGCGGGCGATGGCGGTGAAATGCTCGAGATCGGGGAAGTAACGGGGCATAGGGGGAAATTGTAGTCGGGATGCGGGGCGGTTTGTAGTACCGGCTTTAGCCGGCCGTTCGGAGTACCGGCTTTAGCCGGGTTCTTCGACGATAAGACCGCCTGAAGGCGGTACTCCGAACTTACGGTACTCCGAGCGTGCGATTCTTGCGCACCCAGCAGACGCCGCAGACGCAGTGGTCGTCCCGGCCGCAGGTGCCGGCGATGTCGTGGTATTTCAAGGGCGTGATCGAGGCTTCGACAAGCCGCCGCATCTCCGCGAACGCGGGGTCGGCCGTGCTCGTGTAGGCGTTGGTGGTGATCTGTCCCCAGCCGCCGGTGCCGGCGGGGAGTGGCGCCATAAGGACGCGGCTTTCGGCGGGGTTGGCGACATTCACGAGCGTCGCGTAGGACGTGTCCGGGCCGAGAAACGGCGGTCAGACAAGCTAAAGCGTGAACTCCCAACGGTGCGGACGCCCGCGCTCCCGGAGGCGGAAGCGGATATACTCAGGCTGTGTCACGACTCATCCTGCTATTGATCTTCGCCATGTGGATGATCGGGGAATCAACCTCGTTCTATCCCCACTCCAGCACGCGCGGCATGGTCGCGTTCATCACGGGGTACGCCATGATGGTCGCGGGGCTGGCGGTCTGTTCGCGGTGGCTCGCCCGCCGGGTGGATTCCACTTCCCTGTACAACAACCTCAAATGGTTCAACTGGGCGCTGCTGGCCATGCGCACCCTGATTCCCGCGTGGTTCGCCCTGGGACTGTTCGGGCCGGCCGCCTGGGGCCGGCGCGTCAGCGACTGGCTCACGCCCTGGATCAACGTCGATGTCCCCCACAGCAACCCCCGGCAGATCGTCCAACTGGCGCTGCCGGCCATCCTCGTCGGCACCCTGCCCCCCCTGCTGGCCTGGCTGGCCTCGACGTGGGCCCAATATCCGGCCGACCGCGCCCTGCGCGAGCAGTCGTTGCTCAATCAGCTCGACCAGAACCTGCCGGTGCATTCGCCGCCGTCGGCCTGGCAATACGTCGTGGCCCAGTTCCGGCTGCAGATCCTCTTCATCACTCTGCCGATCCTGCTGATCGTCCTGATGCGCGATCTGGCGCTGCTGGCCTGCCGGGCGCTGCACGTCAACATCGGCGACATCAACAACTTCGAGAATTGGGTGCTGCTGCCGGCCGCCGGACTGGTGTACGTGCTGGCGCCGAAGATCATCCAGATGGTGCTGAACACCCGGCCGCTGGGCGACTCGCCCCTGCGGCAGCGCCTGGAGGACATCTGCCGGCGGATGAAACTCAGGTACCGCGATATCCTGCTCTGGCAGACGCAGTACAGCATGGGCAATGCCGCGGTCATCGGTATTCTTCCGCGCCTGCGCTACGTCCTGCTGTCGGACCTGCTGCTGGAAACGATGAGCGACGAGCAGATCGAGGCCGTGTTCGCGCACGAGCTGGGGCACATCGTCCACCGGCACATGGTGTGGTACGTGGTCTTCTTCATGATCCTGGCGCTGGCCTCGATCGGGCTGACGGGCTGGCTCAACGCGGCCATTCCGCACGTGCCGGGACTGCGGTCGATGAGCCAGGATGCGCTGCAGCTTCTGGTGTCGGCGGCCAGCGTGGTGATGTCGATCTTCGTGCTCTTCGGCTACGTCAGCCGGAAGTTCGAGCGGCAGGCGGACGTGTTCGCGGCGCGGATGATGCAGAGCGGGTGGATGCAGGGCCCCGAGAGCGCCAGCCACGTCGGCGAACAGGGCGCCGAAGTGTTCGCGTCGGCATTGCAGCGGGTGGCATCCGTGAACAACATACCCGTGCGGGCACGAAGCTGGTGCCACGGCAGCATCGGCTCGCGGATGGACTACCTGCGCCAAATCAGCGCCGATCCGGCCCAGACGCAGCGCTTCGACGAGACCATGTGGCGGCTCTACGCCACGATGGTGGCGGCATTGCTGCTCAGCGCCGCATCGGCTGGGTGGGCCATGCTGGCCGGGTGATTGCCAAGACCTGCTCGGGCGGTCGTTCGGAGTTCACGCTTCAGCGTGTCTTCCTGCGAAATCGCCCGCAAGACACGCTAAAGCGTGAACTCCGAGCGGGCCGGGACACCCGCGCCCCCAGGCTCAATACCAGATATTCACCACCAGCGCCTGGTCGCGGATCTTGCCTTCGAACACGCCGATGCAGGTGGTGACATACTTGACCTCGACGTCCGGGTGGTCGTCAATCCACTCGTTGATCTTGTCGTCCATGAAGGCCATGCCTTCGTCCGAAAGCCGGCCGTGGAAGGTGCGGACGCGGGTGGCGCCCTGACCGTTGACATTGGGCTGTCGCTTGAACTGGTGGCTGGTCACATGCGCGCCGGCCACGGTGAAGGCGCGGATCTTGCTCGCCGGCTGCGCCGATGCGGGCTGACCCGGGGTCGGAGCCGGGGGTGCATCGTCGACAATGGCGATCGGGTCGAGATCGGGCTCGGGCATCTTGCCCGTGGGAATCCCCGAGACCTTGGGCAACCCCGCCGGGCGAGGCTGCACCGGGCCGTGCTGCTGCTGGATGTGCGGCTGGCCGTGTTGCTGCTGACCGTGCTGCTGCGGTAGCTGGGGACTGGATGGTGGACGCAGTTCGCTCATGAGACCTCCTGCCAGTTGAAATGACCCACAACGAGGACTTGAAGGCAGCAGTTTACGGGATAAGGCAGGCGCTGGAAAGAGAAAAGGGCGAAGATTCGGACTGTTCGGAGTACCGCCTTCAGACCAGCTGCGGACCGCCTGAAGGTGGACCGGCGGAGCCAGATTGCAGGCCAGCGGCTGCGGCGCCGGTTCGACGGCATACGCGAATGGGCTGGCCAACAGCAGGATCAGGCCAGGTGTCCACGGAGCCGGGCGCATTGAAGTGAGCATGGGTACTTCTTTGATTGGCGCAACCGACCATAACCGAGGTGACAGGCGAAAACCTGTTTGGAGTTCACGCTTTAGCGCGCTTTAGCGTGTCCCTGAGTGAAAGCCACGCTAAAGCGTGAACTCCGAACAATCAGTTCCAACGAGAGCACTCCGATCAAGCGAGACACCGCAATCAGCGACCACGCTTACAGCCTGCCTCACTTCGCCTCAGCTTGCGGCACCGCCGCTCTCGACAGGTCGATCGTGAACCGCCGCGTCAGGACGTCATACACGGTCGCAGCGCCCTGGCCGCTTCTCGGGTTGTTCATGGACACCCGGATGCCGCCGGCGCGGGTCAGGTGGAGGTACTCATACGAGATCCCGTCAAACACCAACTGATCCATCGACGGGAGGTCGTCGGTGTGATAAATCGTCACCAGCTCGCGAAGCCCATCCAGTTCTTTCTTCGTCAGCGTCCGATGCGCCTTGAGTTCATGGTCGTCGATTGAGAACTCAGCAGCGCCTGCCCGGATACGCACGATGCGTGCTTCTCGTCCGCTCCAGGCGCCGTGACCGAGCAATGCGAAGATTTCCTCGGGTCCGTTCGGTTTCCCGAGTTCGGCCCGCAGGCGCTGCTCGTCGTCGGTGTATATTCCTCCGGGCAGCTTCGGATTCCGGTCCCCCATTGACCCGACAATGTAGACCTCGCCCGGATGATGCGCCAGAATCAGCGCCCGGGCCGCGGGACTGTCTTCGGCTTCGAGATATCGTTCGGCCGCCGGCGAAAGGCGCGCATCGCCACTCTTCATGATCCGCCCGACCTCGGCCAGCGGTAGCGGGGCGCGGGCCAGCCGGGCACAGGCCAGCAGCAGTTCCTTGGCGCCGCGGTTCTCGGCCGCCAGAATTCGCCCGCTGATCTCCGCATCACCCAGCAGACCCGCGGCGACGGTTCCGGCAACACCGCCGGCCGCGGCCATTTGCCGGAGATCGGCCGCGACGTGGTCGCACATGAACCGGCGGCGCTTGGCACACTGCACGAAGGTGGCCACGTCGACACCGGCGCGCAGCCGGGCGACGAGGTGGCGATCGCCTGCGGCGGCCGGCCAACCCAGCGCGGTCTGCTCGATCCGCTCGGCGGCCTTGGGCTCATTTTCGCGCAGCGCCGCAGCGCGGGCCAGGAGCTTGGTGGCCGCCGCATCGCGATCCACCGGCTCGAACGAAAGGTAGCCGCCGAGGCCAGCTTGCGCCGAGCGGGACGGTAGCGGCACGTGGACCCCAATGATTGGTTCGGGCTGGGCGGCCGACTCGCGGGCCCAGGTCTCGACGGCCACCGCGATCTCATCGTCGGTGAGCGCGTCGCAGGCCACCATCGCCGTCACCAGTGCATCAGCCCCGAGAGGGTCGTGCGTTTCCAGGGAGGATTGCTGCGTTTCGAATGCCTTGCGGAGTGCCGGGCCGGCGCCGCGGGGGCGCAGCCGGGTCAGCACCTTGGAAGCTGCCACGATCTCCTGCGCGTCCGTGGTGGTCAAAACCGCGATCACCGCAGGGACGGCTTCGGGCACGTCAACGTAGGCAAGGTGCCAGAGGAGCATCCTTCGGTCCCCCGGGGCTGCGGCCGCATCCTTCAGCAGCGGCAGGAGCGGGCGTATCGCCTCCGGCGATCCGCAGTAGATCAGACAAGTCACCGTGTTATCACGAGCCGTCTGATCCTTGCCGCCGAGCAGAGGCACCAACAGCGGAGTCCAGTGGTCCTGTTCCTTCCAGCATGCCGTCTGCAAAGCCCGGATCGTCGATTCGTTCTTGGCTATTGTCGGGTCGGAGAACAGCGCCGGAAACCATGTATCGCGTCCATCCCAGGGCGCCGACATCAGTTCCGTCAGCGCAATTGCCCGGACACCTGGCAGCGCCTGGCGATTGCTCACCAGTGCCTGCAACTCGTTGCGAAACGCCGCCGCTGCGGTCGGCTGGCCGGAGCGGGCGGCGCGGGCGTGCCGCAGCGCCAGCGCATTGGCCGCCAGATGCGGATCGTTGCCCGCGGCATATTCCCTGATGATCGGCTCGGCCGCCGCCCAGTCGAGTTCGGCCAAGGCGGCCAGCATCTCGCCGTTTTCGACGCTTCCTTCCTTGTAGCGGACCTTGCTGGCCTCTGCGATCAGGTCGTCGCGGAAGTAGAGACTGTGAACGGTCAGCCAGTCGCGCACCTCGGCCCGCTCGTCGTCGCGAATCTGCGGCAGTTCCAGCATCTTGTCGTATGCCGCCTTCACCTGTTCCGCGGCCTGCGGCGTCTGCGGGAGCCAATACACCAGTTCCGGCAACAGCCACGGCCGCTCCACGACGGCCGCCAACAGCCGCTGGCGAACCTTGTCCTTGGGCATGAACGGCGGAGAACCGTTGCGCAACTCGCAGAGTTCATCGCTGGCCCAGGCAGCGATCAGCGTGTCGATGGGCGTATCCTCGGCCATGAGCTCGCCCAAGTCCATCTGGTGCGCCTGGCGCCAATTCGCTTCAAGGAGGGGCATGCCGAGCAGAGTGCGAGCCAAATCAGGTGCATCCGCACCTCTGGCGGAGCAACCGTAGCTCAACAGGACGAAGGCGATGGAGAAGGTCCAGATGCCCGGCCGCATGAATCCTCCCGGGTGATTGCGCTGACGCGACCATTGTCACCCGCGGCCAAGCGCGAGGCAAGCCCTATTTCAGCGCCGCCTCGATCACCTCGATCACCTTCGCGTCGTCCGGTTTCACGGCCGGATCGAAGCGATTGACGATCCGGCCGTCCTTGCCGATGAGGAACTTGGTGAAGTTCCACTTGATGTCGCCGCCGAACTTGCCGTCTTTGCTGGTCAACCACTGGTAAAGCGGCGCGGCGCCGTCGCCCTTGACCACGATCTTGGAGAACATGTCGAAGGTGACGTGGAACTTGGACGTGCAGAAGCCCTTGATCTCCGCATCGGTGCCCGGTTCCTGTTTGCCGAACTCGTTGGCCGGGAAGCCGAGCACGACGAAGCCCTTCTCCCTGTACTTGTCGAAAACCTCCTGAAGCTGCTTGTATTGCGGCGTATACCCGCACTTGCTGGCCACGTTCACCACCAGCACCACCTTCCCGTTGTATTTCGACAGGTCCACGTCTTTTCCGTCGATGTCCTTGACCGTGAAGCCGTGAAGCGTCGGTGCGGCCTTGGCCGCGTCTTCGGCGACGGCGGAACAGGCGAACGACAACAGTGAAATGGCGGCGGCGATGGTGAGCATGGTCTGCATGGGGACTCCTTGTCAGTGGATGTTGAATCCCTGAACAGTAGGCCGCGGCCTGAGAGAAGGCGAGGAGGACGAGCAGGTTCCTCGGGCACGCCCAGCACGCTCCTCTGATAGTTCGTTCGGGCAAACGTGCGGCACTGGTAATCCGCGCGGTGTCCGATGACGATCTGGCGGACGAACTGGTCACAGCCAATCCGCATTTCAAGGCTTCGATCCGGCAGGCACGCCGGAATCGGGCGGAGGGGAAGGGAATATTATTGGGACGGGTTCGGGAGTTGCTTTGACGCCTCCGTGAATGTCACCAATAACGAGCGTGCGGGGAATCGATGGATCGCTGCCGTGCTGATGCCGGGATTCTACACGGCGGCAATCAATCGCCACGCGCTGGGACCCCGCGGTACAATGCAACCGTGGGCAAACAACGGCTGCATTCTTTCGCTCGGTTCTTCCGCTGGCTTCGCGGGATTCTCTGTCGTGTTTCATTCCTGCTGTTTCTCGCCACCATCGGACTCTGGATACGCACCTATTGGTGTTACGACTACATCGACGTGACGACTTGTCGGCTCGGTGCAGCATCGTGCATGGTGGGATACGGTGCAACCTTTCCCCAAGGCCATGTGTCGATTCAGCGCGACTGGTACGATCTGGACTTCGGTCTGAAGGATCCGGACTGTTGTTGGTGGATCTTTGAGCCAAGACCGCCGGACCCAATCAATAGCAGCTCCGGGAAAGGCCTCCTCGGATTTGGCTTCTCCCGAAGTGAATTCTCCGTTGGATCTGGAAGCCATCGTGCCTGGGATGGCGCAAGGCAGGCGATTCAATATCCCCTCTGGGCACAGGCAGGGATCTTCGCCATCGCGCCGCTCCTGGCTTGCCGCAAACTGTGGGCGAGACGACGCGAGTCGGTTCGCGCGGCACGCGGGCTCTGCCTGCACTGTGGCTATGACTTGCGGGCCACGCCGCAGCGGTGCCCGGAATGCGGGCGTCTGTCAGGTGCCGCAAAGCCCGCCCGCATTCTTTGGGGCCGCGAGCTGGCAACACACCTCTCTTTGGCGGTACTGATCGCGGTGGTTTTCATCGGTTTGGCCAGGGCTTGCCCGATCTGGCTCTGGGAACAGAAACTGGCCTTGCAGGAACACAGAGGATGGTGGAAACAGCTCGTGGAGGCCAGCCAGAACAAGGATGCCCGATCCCTCAGGCGATTACTCGGTCGCGGCCCAGTCAATCCGGAGCGAGCGGCGGAGCAAATGTACCGGGCCATGGACGATGATGGCACAGAAGAAGTCGCCCTGATCTGGCTCGAGGCGGGTGCCGACGCGAGCTGGTATGACGGCTGCCTGCTTCCGGCTGCGGCATATCGCGACTACTGGGATCTTGCCACGCGCCTGCTTGAAAGAGGGGCGGATGCCAACGCCAAGGCCATGGGGATGCCCAACACGTCGCTGTACTACCTTGGATGCCACCCGAAGTCGCCATTTGCTCTGGAACGTTTGCTCCTGGCGCGCGGAGCCGACCCAAACACGCGCGGCGACGAAGGGAACACACCACTGCACAATGCATCGAGTTTCGCAGGCAGTACCCCGGCTGAGCGCGTCAAGTTCGCCGAGTTCCTCATCGCCCACGGTGCCAACCCGCGGCTGAAGAACACAAAGGGTCAGACGCCGCTGGACCTCGCTAAGCAGAATTGCCCTGAACTGGCGGCCTTTCTCCGAGCGAAGATCGCCGAGGATGCCGCCAACTGACGCCAAGCCATCGCTCCGAAGTTGCAGGGGTGCGACCATTTTTCCGGGAGGGCCGCAGTCCCCTGCGGCCGCTTCGCGGGGCGACCATTCCCGGCCGTGCAGAAGCACGGCCCTCCCGGATTTGTGGGCACACCCAGTTGCAGGAGGGCCAGCGGCGACCTGGCGGGATTTGCGCCAGAGCGGTATCTTCAGGTGGATGGATCGCCTGTTTCCCAAGATTCGCGCTCTCGTGGCCGAAGGGCGATATGTGATCGGCCAACATGCCAGCGAGCGACTCGAGGAGCGGGGATTCTTGAATGGCAGGTGGTGGATGGCGTCGATGGTGGCCGACCGCTTCGGGAGCGGCTGGACAGCGAACCGCATCCGGTGGTTGAGGTCCAGCAGATTTTGGCTGACGGCACGGAGGTCAAAGCAATCTGGGCGTATATGAAATCAGTGGACGTTGCCAAGCTGGTGACGGTACACTTCCTTGAGGTGTAAGCCATGAATCTACCAGGCAAGAGGACAACACGAACCCGGCTGGTCCGCACAGCCGACTTTGTTGTGGCGGTGGAAGTCGAAGTGGTCGTTCCCGACGCCGACCCCAGTGAGCCGTGTTACGAGCCGGGAATGGTTGAGCTGCTGCGCCAGGTGGAGCGACACGCTCAGGCGGGTGATATCGAGTGGCTCAAGCGGCATGGCAAGGTCTATGCGGCCGTTCACGAAGTGGCGGGGTAAAGCCCGTCGGTTTCCCGGGCTGCATGCGATCGCCCTACAGTACAGGGCCAGCGGGGACGCTGGCCCCACTGGTTGTAACGACGATGGCCACCACCTTCTGGGGTTGCAGCCGGTCTCTCGCAAAAGGCCCTCACCCCGGCCCTCTCCCGGTGCCGGTGGGAGAGGCAGCTTGATGCCGCGGAGTACCGCGGCACACGGGCAAGATGCGCAAGATGCCCGTGCCACGAGGTTCATTCGCCGCCGACGGTGATTCCCGTCGAGGGATTCAGGCGGACGACGACGGCCCATTCGCCGCCGCCCTGGGTCACCTTCAGCAGTACCGTGTTGCTGCCTTTGTTCAGGTGAGCCTTCACCTCGTCGCTGCCGGGGGTGCAGGGGCGGACGGCGTTGTTGCCGCCGATCTTCTTGCGGTTGAGCCAGAGCGCAAAGCCGTCGTCGGAGCCGACCTCGAAAGTAATGTCCTGAGCGGTTTGCGACGTGAGAATCGTCTTGAGGTAGGCGACGCGGTTGTTGCCGCCGATGGCTTTGTCGATCTCGATGAAGTTGTTGGGGCGGGCGGTGATGGGACGCCAGGCGCCGCCGCCTTTTTCGGGATCGAAGGCGACGTCGTAGAGTTCCTGGCCGCCCTTGCCGTCGCTTGTGTAGGGGCCGGAAACCAGCCAGCCGATGATGTAGCCGTCGCGCTGGGCGCCCCTGGAGTATTGGGACCGGTACATTCGCAATGAGTTGCACTTTGCGGCAGCCGTGAATTACATCCATCAGAATCCGGTCAAGGCGGGACTGGCGTCGCGGCCGGAGGATTGGCCCTGGAGCAGCGCGAAGGAACATTGCAACAGTTGAGACGAGCGCGATTCCCGGCCGAAGAGCCGAGCTGGGGTTCGGCGTTCCCAGAGAGAGAATTGCTGCCATCGTAGGGCTACCCCGGAGGTTCCCCTCGCGGTAGATTCCCTCTCGTCATGCGCCGCTCCTCCGCCTGGATCATCTTCCTCCTCTGCACCGCCCTCTTCGGCGTTCTCTTTGTGTATCCGCTGGGCGTGGTCATCTCCGGCGGATTCGTGCAGGATGGGCGCTTTACGCTCAAGTTCCTCCTGGGCGTGTTTCAGAACCCGATCTACTCGCGCGGGCTGCTGAACTCGCTCGGCATCGCACTGGGCAGCACCGCGCTCGCCACGGCTTTCTCACTACCGGTCGCCGTGCTCTACAACCGCTACGACTTTCCCGGCAAGAAGCTCTTCGCGGGACTCATTCTCGTCCCCATGATCCTGCCGCCCTTCGTCGGCGCCATCGGCTTCCAGCAGATCCTCGGCCAGTACGGCGCGCTCAATGCCCTGCTGCACCTGGGCCCGGTCGACTGGCTCGGCCGGGCGCGCTATTTCGGCGTCGTCTTCCTCCAGGCGCTCGGGCTCTACCCCATCCTCTACCTCAACATTTCGGCCGCACTGGCCAACATCGACCCGGCCATGGAACAGGCCGCCCGCAACCTGGGCTGCGGCAACTGGCGGCGCTTCCGGCGAATCACCCTGCCGCTCATCATGCCGGGGCTCTTTGCCGGCGGGGCCATCGTCTTCATCTTCTCGTTCACGGAACTCGGCACGCCGATGATGCTCGGCTACTATCGTTGCGCTCCCGTGCAGGTGTTCGATGCGCTGAAGGAAATCGGCGCCAGCGGATTTCCCTACGCCCTGGTTTTCGTCATGCTCGTCGCCTCGGTTTCGCTGTACGCCGTGTCGAAGATCGTGTTCGGCCGTCACGCCTACGCGATGCAGGCCAAGGCATCGGTGGGCTCATCCACCGAGCGCGCCGGCGGGTTTAAGGGTCTGCTCGTGCTCGCCCCGTTCCTGCTCCTGACCATCCTGGCGCTGCTGCCGCACATCGGCGTGGTGCTGACGTCCTTCACCACGCCGGGCACGTGGTATCGCTCGGTCCTGCCCGGCGAGTTCACCTTCGGCAACTATGCCGATGCCCTCGGCCACTCCATGACCGTCTCCTCCATCCGCAACTCGCTCGTCTTCTCCTCGCTGGCCGTCCTCTTCAACTGCGTCCTCGGCATCGCTATCGCGTTCGTCGTGGTGCGGTCGACGCTGCCCGTCCGCGGCCTGCTCGATGCCATGTCCATGATGCCCCTGGCCGTCCCCGGCCTGGTCATGGCCTTCGGATATCTGGCGATCTCGCAATACCTCTCCAAGCTTCCGAGCGTCAACGAGTCGCCGACGCTGAAGAACCTGTTTGACGTGCAGACCAACCCCACGCTCTTTCTGGTCATCGCCTACGCCATGCGCCGGCTGCCTTACGTGGTCCGTTCGGCCGTCGCCGGTCTGCAACAGACGTCGGTCGTGCTGGAAGAGGCCGCGTCCAACCTCGGGGCCTCGGGCGCCATGACCCTGCGCCGGGTCACGCTGCCGTTGATCCTCGCCAATCTCATCGCCGGCGCCATGCTGGCGTTCGCCTTCTCGATGCTCGAAGTCAGCGATTCGCTGATGCTCGCCCAGCGCGCGGACCAGTTCCCGATCACCAAGACCATTTACGAACTCTTCCAACTCATCGGCACCGGCCGCTACCTCGCGGCCGCGCTGGGTGTCTGGGCAATGGCCTTCCTGGGGGCGACCATTCTGGGAGCGAGCGTGCTGCTCGGGAAGAAACTCGGTGCCATCTTCCGGGTTTGAGTTGGCGTGGCCATTTCTTCGGGCAACGACGGAGTGCCGGCGTACCGACATAACACTGGCGAGACGCCCGTGCTACGAAATTCGCAGGACGTGCCCACAGATTCGGGAGGGCCGTGCTTCTGCACGGCCGGAACGGTCGCGCCGCGAAACGGCCGCAGAGGACTGCGGCCCTCCCGGAAGAATGGTCATGCCCAATTCGCAGGCCGCGACAGCCATTCGCAAGGGCCCGTTATCGGTCCAAACTCCCCGCCGGATAATCGAGTGCGACAGCGGTCAACCTCGGTCGCTTTCTCAACGATCAGGGACATATGAGGTCCGCGCCCGCAGACCAATTCGTGGCTTCCGCAAGGACGCCCGTGAACCGGCATTACCAGCAACTCGCGTGGGTTGGTGGGTTCCGCACAACGGCGTGTTTGCTGCTGGCCGTTGCCGGCTACGCGATGCCTGCCGCGGCCGATGAAGCGGCGTCCCAGAAATCAGCGTCCGACCTGACCCAACTGAGCATCGAAGAACTCATGAAGGTGAACGTGCTGGACAAGCAGATCACCAGCGTTTCGGGCATGAAGCAGCGTATCGCCGACGCTCCGGCCGCGGTCACGATCATCACCAACGACGACATTCATCGCAGCGGGCTGGCCAGCATTCCCGAGATTCTGCGGCTGGCGCCGGGGATGCAGGTGGCCCAGATCAACGGCAGTGAATGGGCGATTTCGTGCCGGGGGTTCGACCAGATCTACGCGAACAAGCTCCTGGTGCTTCAGGATGGGCGGACGCTATACAACCGTGGCTTTTCCGGCGTGTTCTGGGGCATGCAGGACACGGTCCTGGACGACATCGACCGCATCGAAGTGATCCGCGGCCCGGGGGCGACCATCTGGGGCTCCAATGCCGTCAACGGCGTGATCAACATCACCACCAAGGATGCCAAGGATACGCAGGGGCTGCTGATGGACACGCGCGTGGGGACCGACCTGCAGACGGAAAGCGTTCGCTACGGAGGCAGGCTGGCGGAGAACACCTACTACCGGGTATACGGCAAGTACCGGCTGTCCGACGACCTGGTATACGCGGAGCAGACACGCGGCGGCGCCACGCCGGCCGAGCCGGGCTCCGATGCCCACGACGGGTGGCACGACGCCATGTTGGGCTTCCGGGTGGACCGGCATGCGGACGTCCAGTCGCATCTGACGGTGAACGGGGAGGTCTCCGCGGGGCAGGCGGACAACAGTGGCACGCTTTCACGCTTCACGCCGCCCCTGGAGAAGCTGGTTGATTACACGACGGACACGAACGCTGCGCACCTGCTGGCGCGCTGGACGCACGCCGACGGAGACGGCTCGGAATACTCGTTGCAGGGGTACGTCGACCACGTGCAGCGCCTGGACGACTTCACCGTCGGCTACACGCAGGACACGCTGGACCTGGAGTTCCGGCACCGGTTCGAGCTGGCCAGGCGGCACGAGTTCATCTGGGGGATCGACGGCCGGGTGATCTTCGACCGGATCAGAGCCACGGAGCAGTTGCGGCTCGACCCCGACCAGGACACGTCGCTGATGCTCAGCGCATTCGTGCAGGATTGCTGGTCGATCGTTCCGGAGCGGCTGCGGCTCTATCTGGGGACGAAACTCGAGGTGAACAATTACAGCGGTTTCGAGTACCAGCCGTCGGCGCGGATGCTCTGGACGCCGGACGACCGGCAGTCCGCCTGGGCGGGAATCTCCCGGGCGGTGCGGACGCCCTCGCGCGGAGAGCAGGATGGGACGCTGCGCGTGGCGTCGGAGCCGACGCCCCTGGGAGTTCCGGCGGTCGCGACCTTCACCGGGAACCCCGATACCGAATCCGAGGAGCTGCTGGCCTACGAGATTGGATACCGCATCAAGCCGGCGGAGTCCCTGTCGATCGACCTGGCCGGGTTCGTCAACGTGTACCGGCACCTGGTCACGTCCAGCTACGCGCAGCCGACCATGGTCATGTCGCCGCCGCATCTGGCCGTGGAACTGACGCGCGGCAACGACATGTCCGGCGAGACCTTCGGGACGGAGGCGGCCGTCGACTGGCGCGTGTGCGATGCCTGGCGGTTATCGGGCAGCTACACCTGGTTGGCCAACGATTTGCGGGAAAGCGGGACGACGAACACCGATGAGCTGGAGCAGCAGGAAAATTTCCCGCACAACCAGTTCCAGCTCCATTCCTACTGGGACATCGCGCGAAACGTTTCTCTCAATGCGTCGGCGTATTACGTGGACGCGCTCAAGGCCCACGACATTCCACCTTATGTGAGGCTGGACGTGAACCTGAGCTGGCGGCCGACCCGGAACGTGGAACTGATTGTCGGCGGGTCGAACCTCCTGGACTCGTCACATCCGGAGTGGATCGAGACGGGCAGCAAGTCGCTGACGACCGAACCAAAACAGGCGTTTTACGGGCAGATGATACTGAGGTTTTGAAGGAGAACGTCCACCAACGGCGGCGAACCGCATGAGACCATTCCTGCTGATACTCCTGACCGCGACGGCGCTTCTGGCGCCGGCATCGCGGCTGCGCGCGGCCGACGAGCCCACGCGCGAGCAGCAGGTGCAGGCCGCCTTCGTCTTCAACTTCATGCAGTTCGTGGAATGGCCGGCCGACGCGTTCGCGGACTCGAAATCGCCCCTGGTCGTCGCCGTCGTCGGCGGAGACGGGCTCGCCGCCGCCATGGAGAAGGCGCTGGCCGACAAGGCCATCGCCGGACGCAGCATCGTGCTGAAGCGCTACGCGATGGCGAGCCAGGTCGAGAAGGGATGTCACGTGGTCGTGCTGGCCTGGCCGGAGCGGGACTCGCTGAAGCTGGTGCGCGAGCGCCTCGTCGGGACGCCGGCGCTGCTGGTCGGCGAAGGCGAGTCCTTCTGCCGGGACGGCGGGACCATCCGCCTGTTCAACGAGGAGAACCGGGTGCGCTTCGAGATCAACCCGCGCGCCGCGGAGCGTGCGAAGCTGAAGATCGCCGCCAAACTGCTGAAGCTTGCGAAAATCTACGACGAATCGGATTGAGCCATGATGAGATCGCATTCAATACGGCGGAAGCTGATGTGCAGCAGCATGCTGGTGATCGCACTGGCCGTGGTCCTGTCGTGCGCGTCCTTCCTGGTCATGGACGTGGCGCACGAAAGACGGGAGATCGTCGAGAACCTCAATGTCACCGCTTCGATGGTCGCCGAAAGCTCCACCGCATCCCTTCAATTCGGGGATGCGAAAGAGGCCGCCGGCATCCTCGCGAGTCTCAAGCGCCAGGGCCAGCTTGTCGGCGCTTTGTTGCTGGACCTGGACGGGAAAGTCCTCGCCGAATACCGGACGACGGGGACGGTGCCGCTCGACCGTCCCCCTCTGACTGACGACGGCGGGCACGCCTACGGCAGCGGCGGCGTTTCGGTCTGGCGGCCGGTGGTGCTCAACGGACGCCGGGTCGGCACCGTCTATCTGCACGGCGACCTCACGGAGACCTATCACAGGATCCGCAACTACATCCTCATCGGCCTGGCTGTCGGAATCCTCTCGATCGTGGTCGCGGGCGTGCTGGCCATCCCCCTCACGCGCGCATTGACCCTGCCGGTTTCCGAGCTGGCCCGGACGGCAAGGCAAATCAGCCGCAGCGGCGACTACTCGCTGCGGGCCTCGTATCGCAGCAACGACGAGGTCGGCGTGCTCGCGGACGCGCTGAACGCCATGATCGAGCAGATCCAGACGCGCGACCGCCAGTTGCACGAGCACAAGGAGCACCTCGAAGAAGAGGTCGCCGCCAGGACCGAGGAACTGCGGCGCAGCAACGCCGATCTGGCGGCCGCCAGGGACCGCGCCGAGGCCGCCAGCCGCGCCAAGAGCGCGTTCCTGGCCAACATGAGCCACGAGATCCGCACCCCCATGACCGCCATGATCGGTTTCGCGGACCTGTTGTCGTATCCCGAGCAATCGCCGAAGGAACGCCAGGACTACATCCAGACCATCCGCCGCAACGGCCAGCATTTGATGTCTCTCATCAACGACATCCTCGACCTCAGCAAGATCGAGGCCGGGCAGATGACGGTGGAACGGCTGGCGGTGTCGCCGTTCCAGGTGACCGGCGAGGCCGCCTCTTTCATCCGCGCCCGGGCGATGGAGAAGAACCTGCAGTTCCGCCTGGAGTATTCCGGCCCCATTCCCAGGACCATCACCACCGATCCGACCCGGCTGCGGCAGGTCCTGATGAACCTGCTGAGCAACGCCATCAAGTTCACCGAAACCGGTTCCGTGCGCCTCGTGGTCTCCATGGCCGATCCGCCAACGGCGACCAACCCGCGAATCCGCTTCGATGCCATCGACACCGGCATCGGCATCGCCCCCGCGCACCTCGAGCGGATCTTCGCCCCCTTCACCCAGGCGGACGAGTCCACCACGCGACGCTTCGGCGGGACCGGCCTGGGCCTGGCCATCTCCAAACGCCTCGTGGAACTCATGGGCGGGACCATCGCCGTCGTCAGCAAACCCGGCCAGGGCAGCACCTTCACCGTCACGGTCGAGACCGGCCCGCTCGCCGGCGTCCCCATGGTCGATCGCTGCGAGGTGCTCGGCGAAGGCGGCGTGACCAGCACGCCCCCCCGGCCCACCGGCGCGCTCCGCGGCCGGGTGCTCCTCGCCGAGGACGGCGCCGACAACCAGCGCCTGATCGCCTTCATCCTCACCCACGCCGGGGCGCAGGTGGAGGTCGTCGAGAACGGCCGCCTGGCCGTGGATCGTGTGCTGGCAACCAGGAACACCGCCGAGCGGTTCGATCTGGTGCTGATGGACATGCAGATGCCGGAGATGGACGGCTACAGCGCGACGGCGCAACTGCGCGAGCAGGGCGCGACGTTGCCGATCGTGGCCCTGACGGCGCATGCCATGGCCGGCGACCGGGAACGCTGCCTGGCGGCCGGTTGCACCGATTACCTGACCAAACCGGTCAATGCCGAACTGCTGGTGGCGACGGCGGCGGGACACATGGCCCTGGCCGGGCGATTCGTTGCCGAACCGGAATGCCGCGCCAGCCTGCGGAGCGAGTTTGCCGACGACGAAGTGATGAAGGAGATCGTCGGCCAGTTCGTCCGGGGATTGCCCGAGCACGTGGCCAGACTCCGGCGCCTGCTCGATGCGTCCGAGATGGATTCGCTGCGGCGGGTTGCCCACCAGCTCAAGGGAAGCGGGGGCGGCTACGGTTTCGCGGCCATCAGCACGCGGGCGGCGGAAGTCGAGGCCTGCATCCGCGAAGCAGCCGACGTGAACGCGGTGCGGGAGCAGGTCGAAGGGCTCGTGGGGTTGTTGCGATGTGTTGACGGCTATGACCCCGCAAAGGAGAAAGCAGATGCTCCAGAAACTCCTCGTCATTGACGACTCAGAGTCGATACATGCGTTGTTGCGGGTGCGGCTGCGCGACGAGCCCGTGGAGGTCCTTTCCGCGCTGGATGGCGCGTGCGGGCTCGAGATGGCAAAACGCATCTGCCCGGACCTGATCCTGCTCGACGTCGACATGCCCGGAAGCAACGGCTTTGCCGTCTGCCAGGAACTCAAGCGCGATCCCCTCACCAACAGCGTCCCGGTTATCTTCCTGACCGGGGCCGGTTCCACCGACGAGAAGATCCGCGGCCTCGACGCCGGCGCCGTGGACTACATCACCAAGCCCTTCGACGCGGCCGAACTCCGCGCCCGCGTGCGCGCGGGCCTGCGCACCAAGTTCCTGCTCGACCTGCTCAACAAGAAGGCCATGATCGACGGCCTCACCGGACTCTGGAACCGCACCTACTTCGACCAGCGGCTGGCGGCGGAGACCTCGCTGGCGGTCCGCAGCGGGCACGCGCTCTCGGTGATCATGGCGGACATCGACCATTTCAAGCACGTCAACGACCGCTTCGGCCATCCCTGCGGCGACGAAGTCCTGCGCACGGTCGGGCAATTGCTCACCGAATCGTGCCGCGAGGAAGAGGTCGTCTGCCGCTACGGCGGCGAGGAGTTCGGGATCGTCGTCCCCAACAGCGCGGCCGCCGACGCCGCCGGACTGGCCGGGCGCTTCAACCGGGTGATCGCCTCGCACGCGTTCGTCTGCCGCGGCGTCCGCGCGCCGCTGACGTGCAGCTTCGGCGTCGCCGATCTGGCCCAGGCCGGTAGCGGTGACGTCGTCGAACTGGCGGACCAGGCGCTCTACCAGGCCAAGCAGAACGGGCGCAACCGCGTGGAGACCAGCAACCCCGGCGGTGTTCCGCCCACGACCGTCGCGGCGTAATCCGATGGCGCAGCAAATTTGGAGTGCGGCGGCTCGACGCCGCTTTCCCATCGTCGTCAAGGACCGCGCATTGACGCCACGACCCCCACTCAGAACCCGTCCAAAATCAACTCCGCAGGCCCGAAGGGCCGTTACCTTGGTAGCCGTGGCCGTAAGGCCACGGAAATCAAGGCCCAATCATCTGAGGCCCGGAGGGCCGGCACTGTGCGAGACGACAGAACCGCGGAGTTGTTTCCGCACAGCTCCTCAGCGGCAGATAGCCCTCGTTCCCCGCCGTTTCGCTCCGATTCGGACGCGCAACGACGGCCAGGCGCATATCGAAAAGCGGCGTCGAGACCGCCGCACCAAAAGTAGTGCGGCCGCGCGATCCAACAGTGCCGCCGACGCCTCGTCGGCGGAATCCGCGCGTGATTCACGCCACTACCGCGTCGGCCTCGATCTCGATCTGGGCGTCCTTGTCGATCAGCCGGCTGACTTCCACGATGGTGGTCGCGGGACGGATGTTGGCGAACACCTCGCCATGGACCTTGGCGACCTCTTCCCACTTGGACACATCGGTGACATACATACGCGTGCGGATGACTTGCTCGATCCGGCCGCCCAGGGCCTCGATGGCGGCCCGCACGATCAGGAGCGAGCGGCGGGTCTGCTCGCCCAGCGCCGCCGAGTAGGTTCCGTCGGCATTGATCCCCACGCTGCCGGTCACCGCAATCAGATTGCCGCTGCGCACGGCGCGGGAGTAACCCATCAGGGGTTCCCAGCGGGACCCGGAACTGGCGCAGGTCCGGCCGGCAATCGTGCTGGTGGTGATCTTGACTTCGCTGGGCATGGGGCCTTCCTTGGTTTGAGGCGGAGGCATGATAGCGGGGAGCGACCGCCCTGTTAAGATATCCGTCGTGAGACGCCGCGTGATTGGCTTTCTTGCCGCTATATCGTTGCTGCTATGCCTGGCAACGTTGGGATTGTCGGCGCAGTGATGGCGTCGAGTGGCGTCGAGCGCAGTTGGGAGAACACGGGCCGTTTTGGGTGCTGACAATCGGGCTTTGTCATTCCCCTCAATACCCCCGGATCTGCACCTTTACCGACAAGCCCAGCACTTCCTCGAGCATCAGGAATTTGCGTTTCTTGCCAAATGCCCGCGTGGCCGCCGCGCGATCGCCTTCGACGAAGCAGCGGACCCGCAGCCGGCGGCCATCCAGCCGCATGGTCAGGCCCTGTGCGGTGATCCGCCGGCTGTCCAGCGCATCCGCCGCCCGCAGAAGCGCCAGCAGCTTGCGAAGCTCGCCGACGCGGACGCAGCTTCCGGCCCATTCGCGAATACGACGCTTCGTCGGCGCCTGCTTGCGGTGAAAACGGGTGAGGAAGGCCGCCACCCGCCGCTCCTCGGCCGTGAGCGGCAGGCTATGCGTGCGAAGAACCATTTCCGCCCCGCGGACATGATGCCCGGCCGCTCCATCAATCCGGCCGACATCGTGTACCAGCGCCCCGATCCGCAGCAGCCGCCGGCAGGACGGCGCCAGACCGTGCAGGGCGGCCGTCAGGTCAAACAGCCGCACGGCGATACCCAGCACCTGCCGTTCGTGCCGGCAGGATCCGAGTTGCCGCACGACCCAGCGTTCGGTCGTTGCGATTCGTTCCCCTACTGTCAAGGCGGGGCGGACGGATGTCTGGATCACTACGTTCCTCCTGAGGAATCTTATCCAGATTATCGGCCAGGCAGTTGTCGATCCTGTTTCTGTTTCTTTAAGATTGTGCGAACAGACTCCGGACCGATCATCCAGACCAAAGTCCAATGCGAATTCCTCGCTTTCTCCAGCACCACCACACACGGCTTGCCCCAGTCGAGCCGCTGATCGGCCTTCTTCCATTTCAGGAGCGCGCCCGCGAGTTCGGCCAGATGGGGCAGGTGGCCGACGATCATGATGTCGCCGCGGGCCCGCTCCAATTCCGGCAGAACGTGCTCGGGTTTGCTCATCGGCTTGATGTTCTTGCGCAGGACCAGGCCCTTCTTGCAGGTGATGGCCGGCAGCAGAATCCCCGCCGTCTGCGCCGCCCGGGCCTTTTGGCTGTGCCAGATGGCGTCGACCTTCAAGTCGAATCGCAACAGGAGTTGTCGCAGGAGTTCCGTGTCGCGGACCCCCTGGGCTGTGAGCGGCCGCTTGGGATCGGCGGCCTTATCGGCCGCTTCGGCATGTCGGACGAGGTAGAGTCTCATGGCTTGTGTGTCTCCGCTGGAACAGTAGAGCCGGTACACTCACCGGCATTCTTGCCGTTCTCACCAGCCGACGAGGGCGTCGGCTCTACTTTTCCGCCAAACCAGGGTCGAGTAGAGCCGCTGCCCTCACCGGCATTCTTGCTGTTCTCGCCAGCCGATGAGGGCGTCGGCTCTACTTTCCCAACAGAATCGATCTTAGGTGCATCTCGTACGGGAGACAACGAACGGCTCAATTGTTCGCATAATGCCGGCCCCTTTTCGTGCCAGCGGCGGAGGAACGCGAGCAGATGCCGGTCGGCACTGTGCCAGACCCATTGGGCCAGCTTGAGGATCTCGCCGAAGAGCACGACATCGTGGCAGGCCAGTTCAAAGTCGACGGACAGCTTGAGGATGGTCTGGCTGAGAACGACATGGTCGTGCCAGAGGCCGAGCGAATCCTGAAGCTGCTTGAAGGTCTTGAACACGCGGCCGGGCAGGTCGAGCCCGCCGGCGCGGGCGAGTTCAAGCGAATACCGCAACTCCTTGCCGACAATCCGCAGGGCGTGGGGATCCTGGGCCTCGCGTGGCAGGGCGGTTTCGCGGAAGCCGCCGCTCTCGGCGTGCAACGGACCGCTCGGCAAGCGGTCCCCACCATGTGCATCGAGCAGCTCCCGGGCCTGGATGTCGAACGACGCCAGCAGGACGGGAATGTGGTCGAGCAGCAGTTCCTCGGCCTTGCGGTCCAGGTCGGGAACCTTGTTCCACCAGCCAACCCACGGGGCGAGGTCGCGGAGGGGTTTGGTCCGGCCGCTGACTTTGGCCCGCAATGCCGTGCGCTGATCCTCGAGCTGCTGGATCGTCCAGGGCATGGCCAGCGGGAACGACGCCGCTTTCATCTGGCGCGCATGTTCGAGCATCACATCCAGATCGCGGAGAGGCCCAAGCCGCCGGCGCAGGCGCTTCATCAGCCGGGAGAACCGATCGTGCTCCGCACCCGCCAGGAGCGGGCTCAGGAGCTTCATGGCCGCCCCGAGCCGGCGCGTGCAGACGCGGGCGTCGTGGATGGCATCGGCATCCCAGGTGGCAAACGCGGGGGTGGCTTTGAGGCGAAGCTCCTCCAGCAAACCGTCTAAGTATTGGCCAATATTACTTTTATGCATGACCACCCGCCTTCCGCACCTGCCTCGTCCGGATTTGCGGTCTTAATGCGTTCTAAATACTTCTCGAATATATAGTTGCGTTCGCCTGCGCTGCACTACCATAATACGACACAAGTGGTCCATTGCATAGGTCGCGGGCATCAGTATTCGGTTTTTGAATGGAGAGAATCGTGAAGCGGCACGCCGTCAGTCAAACCTCGATCGTCGAAGCGGTGCCGTCCGTACGCACTTCCGACGGCGCCGAACCGCCGCTCGAGTTTCTCGACCGCGACCTGACCTGGCTCGAGTTCAATCATCGCGTGCTGCACGAGGCGATGGACCCCCGCACCCCACTGCTCGAACAGGCCAGGTTCATGGCCATCTTCACCTCGAATCTGGACGAATTCTTCATGAAGCGGATGGGACGCCTGCGCCGGGCCGTCAACACCGGCAACGTCAGCAAGCGGCCGGAAGAAATGAACCCGGCGCAGATATTCAGGCTGGCCCGCCAGAAGATCCTGCAACTGCTGAAGCAGCAGGCCGACTGCTTCCGCTCGTCCATCGAACCGCAGTTGCGCCAGCATGGCGTGTACCTGCTGCGCTGGCCGGACCTGAGCGAGAAGGAGCGGGACTGGGCAAACCATTTCTTCATGATGAACGTGTTCCCGATCCTCACGCCGCTGGCGGTGGATCCGGGGCATCCGTTTCCGTTCATCTCGAATCTGTCGACATCGCTCGGCGTGCTCTTGTCGCATCCGGAGCGGGATGAGCAGTCCTTCGCGCGGGTGAAGGCGCCGGAGGTGCTGCCCCAGTGGATCCGGGTGAACGGCGGCAACGGCGCGACCGACTACCGCTTTGTCAGCCTGCTGGAACTGATCCGCCAGAACCTCCAGGAACTGTTTCCGGGGATGCGCGTGCTCGATGCCATGCCCTTCCGGCTGACGCGCGACCTGGAGCTTGAACACGACGACGACGAGGCCGACGACCTCCGCGAGCGCGTGGAAGAGGAACTCCGCCAGCGGCGCTTCGCCCAGGCCGTGCGCCTGGAGCATTCGCCAAATCCCAACCCGGAGATGCTGCAGTTCCTGATGCAGGAGCTGAAGCTGACCCAGGCGGACATTTACGAGAACCCCGCCGAACTGGACTTCACCGACCTTCGCGTGATTGCGCAGGTGCCGTTGCCCCAGCTTCGCTTTGAGCCCTGGGTGCCCACCGTGCCCACGGCCCTGGCCGATGAGAACGGCGACATCTTCAACCTCATCCGCACCGGCGATGTGCTGGTACACCATCCGTACGAGAGCTTCAACGCTTCAGTGGAACGGTTCATCCAGGCCGCCGCCGACGACCCCAAGGTGCTGGCCATCAAGATGACCGTCTACCGCACCGGCGACGACAGCCCGTTCATCCGCACGCTGATCCGGGCCGCCGAGGCCAAGAAACAGGTCGTCTGCCTGGTGGAACTCAATGCCCGGCTCGACGAAGAACGCAACATCCTGCTGGCGCAGTCGCTGGAGAAGGCCGGCGTCCACGTCGTTTACGGGCTGGTCGGGCTCAAGACCCACACCAAGACGGCACTGGTGGTGCGGCAGGACACGGACGGCATCCGCTGTTATGCGCACATCAGCACGGGCAACTACCATGTCGAAACCGCCAGGCTCTACACCGACCTGGGCCTGCTGACCTGCCGGCCGGAGATCACCGGCGACATGGTGAAGCTCTTCCACTACCTGACCGGACGGTCGTTGCAGAGGGACTATGAGAGGCTGATCGTCGCCCCGGGGAACATGCGCGAGCGGTTCCTGGCGATGATCGAGCGGGAGACCAGCAACCATCTGGCCGGGAAACCGGCCTATATCCTGGCCAAGATGAACAGCCTGGAGGACCACAAGATCAACCGGGCCCTGTTCAAGGCCAGCGAGGCCGGAGTCAAGGTGGACCTGATCGTCCGCGGCTTCTGCGTGTTGCGGCCAGGCTTGCCGGGCTTCTCCGAGAACATCCGCATCATGTCGGTGGTCGGACGATTCCTGGAACACTCGCGGATCTTCTATTTCCGCAACGCCGCGGAAAACCCCGTCGATGGCGAGTTCTACATCGGCTCGGCCGACTGGATGTACCGCAACCTCCTCTACCGCGTGGAGGTGGTCGCCCCCATCGAGGCCCGCCCGCTGCGCGAGCGCGTCTGGGAACTGCTGAACATCTACCTCAACGACAACCGCTCGGCCTGGGACATGAAGAGCGACGGCACCTACGTGCAGCGCCAGCCGGCCAAAGGCGACCCGGAGCGCGGCGCGCAGCAGGTCATGATGGCCTTGTCGCGCCAGCGTTCCGTGGCGGCCGGGCTGGGGTGAGCATCGTGGCACGGGCTTCCAGCCCGTGGCCGCGCCCTCCCTCTCCCTCCGGGAGAGGGCCGGGGTGAGGGCCATTTTCCCCTCCGCCCCGCGCGTTGCGTCCAGCGTCAGCGCAGGCTACCGTTGCCCGCCGCGCAATCCTGTGTTGCAAGGAGATCGACGAGTACGCACAAACGGAAAGGCTCTATTCCGTGCGGGCGTGGAATGACAGGTCGAGGTGGTGACGATGAACGCCGAGAATTCAGAATGGATCAACTTCATCGAGTTGATCGAGCTGGACCAATCGAGGAGGCCCGAAGCGTTCGAAGCGCTCCATGCGTTGTTCGGGCTAACGTATGAAGAGATTGGCAATCTTATTTACGACATCCCACTCATGCTCAAAGAAGACGGACGTGGTCCAGCCTTCTGCATTCCGCGAATCAGGAAGTCACCGCGATTTGTAGCAGCGCTTACCGACTATCTGGCAAAGCACGGCGTGCGCTGTAAACTTCACCATTACGAAACCGCGAGTGACGAAGGACCAACCCATCTGCGGCTGCTGGTCAAGCAGTTCTATGCCCTCATACGGTACTCGGATGAGCCAGAATAACCAGAAAGAGGGGTCATAAGCGGGGATAATGAAAACGCGTCATTGATCAACACGCGGAAAACGGCACGGCACGGGGCGGAGAAAATGGGTCAGGCGGAGAAAATGGGTCAGGGATCAATTCCCAAGAAAACGCTTGATCGGTCACGCAAGTGTTCGTAGTCTATCATCATGCCCCGTCAACGGCGTCATCTACCGGGCGGAATGGTGTTTCACGTCATGAACCATGGCGTGGGGCAGCGCCCGGCCGACTGGAACTGCGTCGCGATGTGGAGGCTTGAGATGACACTGAGCAGAGCGATGCTGGTGCTGTTCATCGCCAGTTCAGCGCTGGCCCAGCCGGCTTCGACTTCGACAAACGAGCCCAAACCCCGGCGCGCACTGGCGGCGCACAAAAGAGATGTATCGTTCGTGGGCTTCACTCCCGACGGCAAGCACCTGATCTCCAGCGGCCTCGAGGAAGCGCAGCGCCCGGGCGGGCCGCGCGGGATGACGATCGAGACCGGGGTCGCCCGGCTGTGGGATTTGGCGGGCAACAGCAGTTCCACGCTGGAGGGTGTCCCGGTGGACATCACCACGACGATGAGCGGCGACGACAAACAATGGGTCTTCACCGTGCAGCCGACGGGTTCGTTCACGACTTATGATGTCGCCACCGGCAAGTCGAAGTCGCTGGTTGCGACAAGCCCTGACGGCAAGGCCGTCCTGGAGGGAGACAAGCTTCGCTACCTTTCGACGCCGTACGACAACGCTTCCTCCGGGAAGACGATTCCCCTCACGGGCATCGCGCGACCCGTTTCCAACTTCACGCAATCGGGCATGTTCAGCCCGGACGGCAGGACGCTGGCCATGCGCGACAAGGACGAGAACATCATGCTCTGGGACGTACCCGGCGGCAGGCACACGTTCACGCTGCCGGACTCCAACGGCAACTGGTTTGTATTCAGCCGCGACGGCCAGACGCTGGCGGTGCCGGGCAGGAAGAAATACCTGGCCGCGCCCGACCGGCAGCTTGGCGTGCAACTGTTCAGCGTGGCCACGGGGCGGAAGATCGGCTCACTGGAAGCGGCGTCGGACGAGGTGATCGCGAGCGTGGTCTTCAGTCCCGACAGCCGGCAGGTGGCCAGCGCCGGCATCTATACGCTCTCTGTCTTCAGCGCGGCGACGGGGAAGAAGATCAAGGCGTGCGAAAAGACGCCATACGAGAAGGGGCCGACGGCGCTGATCGGCCCGCCCGGCGGCACACAAATCAGGACGACGACCTGGGCGATTCAACCGAGGATCGATATGCACCTGGTGTTCAGTCCCGACGGGCGGATCGTGGCGGGGAAATGCGCTGATGGGACGATCAAGCTGTGGGATGTATCGGGCGGGAGGATCATGGCGACACTGAAGGGCCCGCCGAATCCGGCGGCGTTCAAGCCGGATGGGAAGAGCGCGCCGGCGCCGGGGCAGCGGGCCATTCCCTGGACGATGGTGACGACTTTGGCGGCGTACAGCCCGGACGGGCGGACGGTGGCGGCGGGACTTGAGGACGGGCAGGTGCTGCTGTGGGATGCGCCGGGGGCGAAGCCGCGATAACCCGGGAAACGGCTTGCTGGAGTAACTACCTTCGATGCGGTTTTCAGTTGGGTTGCGGACTTTCAGGATGAACGTGATTGGCTCTTTCAACTTGTACGTCTTCTTGCTGGCGTCACGGAGGGCGATCCCGTATTCAAGTTTCTCGGAGGCGGTGGCCTTGCCCCAGGAGAATGGGCCGGGCTGGGGTTCGGTTCTGGCGCAGATTAACGCAGATTGCAAGACATCGTTTGGACTCACTCCCCAATTCGCCAAATCCGCGGCTAACTCCTGGATGGACCGGCATTTCCAGATCCGGCGCTGCGCCCGGGCGCTGCGCGCGCGGAAGATTTCCAATTATTTTTCGGCGCACCTGTCTAGCGCCAAACCCACTTTCGCGCTGCGCAGCGCTGCGCGCCC
>JBIOJL010000022.1:0-27938 GCA_044450885.1 Tepidisphaerales bacterium | reverse complement strand
TGATCGAGTTGCTGGTGGTGGTCGGGATACTCGTGGTGTAATTGCCCTGTTGCTGCCGGCGCTGAACGCGTCGAAGGAGCGGACCTTGCGGTCCAACCTCTCCTACGATGCCAACAAGTCGGTGGCCGACGCCGTCAACGCCAACGCCCAAGCCGTACACCTTCAGTCCGGACAGGAAATTGCCGCGGCGTCCAGGCGCGTGCCGGCCATGGTCAAGAGCTTCGAGGCCACGATCTCCCTTACGCCCGGCCTGAGCGTCGGCACGGCCCAGCCGGAGTCGATCTACACCGCGCAACTGACCTCGAAATTCACGGCCGTCAACCCCACCAAGGCGGGCGAGTGCGAGGTGCTGCTGCCATTGCCGCCGCAGATCATTTCCTTGACCGATTTGACGGTCATGGTCAATTCGGAGCCGAGCGAGTCGGTGACGATCCGTGGTGACAAACTCGTCTGGTGGGGCATACTCCCGGCCGAGCCGACGCGCATGACCGTCACCTATTCGGCCGTGGGCAAGGGGCTGTACAATCTGCAGTTGCCGCCGAGCGGGATCCTCGAGACGTTCCACATCGACCTGACGGCCGTCGGGTCGGACGTGCGAATGCTCGAACTCTCGCTGCAGCCAACAAAGCACGAGCGCGGCGAGGGCAAGACCGTGTACACATGGGATTACAGGCGACTGCTGTACGGGCGGCCGATCGCGCTGGATGTGCTGGGCATTGCGCCAATCGACCAGTTGGGCGAACTCACATGGCTCGGGCCGGCCAGCGTGCTGGTCTTCGGGTTGTTGCTGGGACTCCTCTCGCGGGCGTTTGACATGGTGAACTTCGACAAGTGGCTGCTGCTGCTGATCCTCGGGACATTCACCGGGGCGTATCCGCTGATGTACTTCGCTCAGGAGTTCATTGTCCTGGGCAACGCGATCGCCATCTCGACGGTGCTCGTGCTGGTGATCATCGGGGTCCGATCGATGACGATGATGGGGTGGCGCATCGGGTTGTTGGGCCTGACCGTGCCGGCCGGGGCGATTTTGGCCGCCACGCTGGCAGCCGCCCTGCACCCGCGATTGCAGGGGATACTCATCACCGGGACCGCCATCGCCGTTTTTGTCGTGGCGATGATGCTCATTCCGCGGCTGCAGTTGGCGCTGGCCGTGGCGACTTCGCCGAGGAATCCGGGACAATGAGCATATCACGGGTTGTGATCGCGGTTTGCGCTGTTCATGAATGCAGTTCCGACGGCGTGCAGACGCGCACTTCCATATCCCCGTATCGCTTGGTGTAAGCGGGATCGCCGGAAGGGCTGACCAGATAGTTGCAGCCTTCCGGGTAGTAGCTGCGGAAGAGCTTCATGGCGGAGTTGTCGAACTCGCCCGGATCCCACTTGCACTCGATGGCATCCACTTCGTCGCGGCCGCGGGCCAGGACGAAATCCACTTCCTTCCCCGGCTTGTCGCGCCAATAGCGAATGGGCGTGTCCGGAAAACGGGCCTGGAGATGCTCCAAGACCAGATGTTCCCAAAGCGTGCCGAAATCGTCCGGACGCAGCGGGTCCCAACCGCGAGCAAAGCTCACGAAGCCCGTATCGAAGGCATAGACTTTGGGCTGTTTGACAATCTCATTCTGGCCTCCCCCGTGGAAAGGACGCACCACCGTGACAGCATGGGTGATTTCCAACGCGCTCAAATGGCTTTCAACCGTCGGCCGCGTTATGCCCAGCGCGGTGGCGGTCTTGGTCACCTCGAACTGGCCGCCGCTTTGTCGCAGAAGGAATTCCAGCATCGCGTTGAACCGGTTCATGTCACGAAATCCAAAGAGACGCTGGATGTCGCGCGCGAAGAAGGAATCCATCCACTCGCGGTAGAAGGCCGGTTGTTTCGATTTCGCCAGCAGGGCCTGTGGCAGGCCTCCGTGCAGCAGCCGCTGCGGCAGGGTCACACCAAAAGCGGGCAGTTCCTCCCACAACACGGGCGTCAAATGCACCAGGCGCTTGCGGCCGGTCAAGGAGTCGCGGAACTTCTTGCTCGCCGCCAGCGTGGAGGAACCCGTGGCGAGTATCTTCAGCTTCGGAAACAGATCCGCGCCGATCTTGAGCACCCGGGCGGGATCGCGTAACTGGTGGATCTCGTCGAAAACCACCACCGGCTTGGAGCAACCGCGAAAGAAGACCTGCGGATCGCGCACCATGTCCTCGACACTGGGCAAATCGCAGTTGACGTAGAGAACCCGCTCCGGACCGAGAATTTCAGCCAGAGTGGTCTTGCCGGACCGCCGGACACCGCACAACCAGACAATCGGGGCCTCGCGCCACGAGTCCTCAATCCGCTGCTGCCAGAAGGGCCGCATGATCATGCTGGTGTACTATACGTTTAGTGATAATAAATGTAAAGTACGATATCGCAATGTTGCGGGTCGGAAGGTCACTGAAACGTTCCCGTCGTCCGCGCGTTTCCCTTGGACCAGCGCGTTTTCCCCGGCCGGGGCTCGCCATCCAACGCCACCGTTTCCGTCGACAAGGAGCCTTTATGCCCCGCGTGCAAACAGCCCTGCTCCTGACGCTGCTGCTCCTGCACGCCGCCGCACCGGCCGCACCGGCGACGCGCCCCGCCGGGCTCGTGGCCGGGCAGCGGCTGTTCGACGCCCACCGCCTCTGGACCGCCCACCTCCACATCTCCGCCGACGCCTGGGACCAGATGCAGCCCGACCAGTTCTCCGGCATCCGTCGCTTCGCCATCGCCGCGGCGACAACCCGTCCCGTTTCCCCGATCCCGCCGGAAGACCGCCGGCCGGCCAACACTTTCGGCTACGCCCACGTCTACGTACACGCCTCACTTGAATTCGACGGCCGGACATTTCGCGACGTCGCCGTCCGCTTCAAGGGCAACAGCTCCTACTTCCTGTCCGCCCGATCGCTCAAGCGCCCCTTCAAGATCGAACTCAACCGCTACGGCGGCGCCCAGGCGATCGACGGAGTCACCAAGCTCGTCCTCAACAACAACGCCCTCGATGAATCCGAAATCCGCGAGGCCCTGGCGTATTGGGTCTACGGCGAGGCCGGCGTGCCGGCGCCGCGCACTTCCTTCGCCCTCCTCTACCTCACCGTCGAAGGCCGGTTCCAGAACCAGTGCCTCGGGCTCTACACCCTGGTGGAGGACGTGGACAAGGATTTCCTCAAGAGCCGTTTCGGCACGAAGAAAGGCCTGCTGCTCAAGCCCGAGGGCGGCCTGCCCTACGTCCCTCCGGGCCACGACGATGCCTACCGGCAATACGATCCCAAGACCGAGCCGACGCCCGCGACCCTGGCCGGGCTCGCCCGCTTTTCAAGGCTCGTCCACGGCGCCCGCGATGAAGCCTTCCGCGCGGGATTCGGGGACGCGGTCGACCTCGACGCGTTCCTCCGGTTCCTGGCCGCCACCGTCTACGTCGCCAACCTCGACTCCATCCTCGCCACCGACCACAACTACTATTTCCATGTACACCCCGACACCGGCCGGGTGCAGCTCATCCCTTGGGACCTGAACCTGGCGCTGGGCGGCTACGGCCGCTTCGGCTCCGGCGAGGAGCAGATGGACCTGAGCATCGCCCGCCCGTTGCCGGGGTCCGAGCGACTTCTCGACAAGACGCTGGCCACGCGGGAATTCCGCGACGCCTACCGTACACATCTCGACACGTTCACGGCCACCTTCCTTGCCCCCGAGAACACCCGCCGCCAGGTTGCCGCCATGCAGAGGGTTGTCGACGAGGCCCGCCGCCTGTCCGGCGCCTCGCCACACGCCCGGCCGCCCCTCACCGCGCCATCCGGCCGACGCCTCTGGCCGCAACCTCCCGACCCGGCCACATTCCTCGCCGGACGGACCGCCTCCATCCGCGCCCAACTGGCCGGGCTCGACGGGGGTTTTGTCCCGCGCCAGCGCACCGGTCCGATCAGTTCCTTCGCCCACACCCGCGACCCCGAGCCGCCCGCCTGGGCCGGACGTGCCTTCGCCGCGCTCGACGCCAATCACGACGGTCGTCTCACCGCCGGCGAGTTCATGGCCGCTGTCAACGAATTCTTCGACCGCGCCCTCGCCTCCGCCGCGCCTGCTTCCGGTCCGTCCACGCGCCCGGCCCGCGCTGACACGCTCGACAACGATGCGCTTTCCGCCGCGCTCCGGCCGCTCCTCGACGAGCCCGCGCCGCCGATTCGTCTCGATTTCGGCTTCCGTAACAACCGGCCGCTACGGCAGGACAGCCTCCTGGCCCGCGCCATCTTCTGGCAGGCCGACCGTCAACTCGACGGCCGCCTGACCCGCGACGAAATCACCCGCGCCGCCCGGCGCCTCTTCCGCGAGGCCGACCTCGACGGCGACGGAACCCTGTCCCCCGCCGAGTTCGCCTCCGCCGTCGCCCGGCTCCTCCAATCCGGCAGCGGGTGGTGATTGCGGCATGCCGATAGTATATTCCGTGCCATTGCGTGAACGACTGAATCATCTTTCTCTCTGGGTTCTTGGCCTCATCGCCCTGTTGGCCGTGGCAGCGTTGCTGCGCGGGAAGAACCACCCCATTGTGCTGCGATCGTCGCCCGTAGGCGAGACCATACTCTTGTTGTCTCCGGTTGGCGTGGCCGTGGGCAGTGTGCAGGATCCAAGTGGAACGGGTTTGCCATTCTATGGACGGGATGGGTTAAACAAGCACATCGTTCTCGATTCGATGCGGGTCACCAGCCAGGCCGGCGGCTCGCTGTTCTTTTACTTTGTTGCCCAGTATACGACCACGCGGGGTGGCAGCGTCACCGTGAAAGCCTGGCGCCTGACGTATATCCCACAGGTGCTGATGGCTCTGATCATGCCGGTTGTCACGGCGCTGGGCTGGTCGCGCCGTTTCTGGCCGCTGTTGGGCATTTGGGCCAACGATCCCACGGCGGACAACCACACGGGCCGACGCCTGTGCAACATCCTCACGGTGTGCGCACTGTTGCTGTTCTCGGCAACACTTGGATTGTGGGCCATCGCCAACCTGTTGCGAGGCGCATTGCCGCATCTGCACGGGGGCAATCAGCGGCAAATCTGGTTTGAACGCGGCACGATTTCGCTGATGCGCATTACTCAAATCCCCACGGCAATTGGCCAACTGCACAATCCCGGCGAAAAGGGACCGTTCGCCCGAGCCGACGCATTGTATGCCGTTCCGTACTGGCTCGTGGCTTCGCTCATGGGCCTGCTCCCGGCGGCACGAGGATTGATCTCGATCTGTCGGACCCGACAGCGTGAGCAGCGGGCGCGCTCCGGTCTGTGCCCCAACTGCGGGTACGATCTCCGGGCAACACCCGACCGCTGTCCTGAGTGCGGAACATTTGTTCCAGCCAAGGTGTCAGCATGAAGCGCTCCAGGAGAATCATCTTCAACGGGCTGACACTGCTGTCGCTGATGCTCTGTCTTACGGCAATTGTCATGTGGGTGTTGTCGTTACGGGCGGATTCGCATTTTCTCACGTTTGACACGGCCGCGGCGCGATACACGCTGAGATCGACCTGGGGGCAACTCGTCCTCTTCGGCCCGCGGACTGACGGGGCCGACGATCCGGTGGCGGCGGAGATCGCGTCGCGGATGAGCAATGACGACTTCGACTGGCAACCGGCGAGTCGACCAGGGCAATGGGAGGGGCGTATCGAAGGAAACGCGCGCAAGGGGAGTGCAACCTGGGAGATATACCAGCGGTTCCAGGACAAGATTCGCGAGGGCAAAGGACTGGAAGCGGCCGAGCGAGTTTGCCTCAAAGCAGTCGACGACCCGCACCGGTTCCGGTCGGCGCACATGATGTTGCTGCTGATGGATCAACGCTGGCGCGGAGTCTACGCCTGGGAGGGAATTCCGCTTGTACGTGACTTCCCCGACTCGTCCGGATCACGGCCCGACCTTTCGCACTGGATGCAGCAACGCGATCAGTGGCACGAGGCGCGGGATGTGCCGAGGGTTTCCATTTTCTACGGATGGCTGGTTCTATGCACACTGATCGCGCCGTTGGCGTGGATAGCACGGCCGAAACAGGAGCCGCGCACGCGTGGCCGATGGGCTTTCAACGGCGTCGCGCTGGTGTCGGCACTGCTGTGCGTAGCGATGGCCGCCCTGTGGATCAGAAGCTACTGGGTCAGCGATCAATGGGCATTCTGGCCACGTCCATTGGAGACCGTTCCGGACTTCCTGAAGACGGTCAGCATGGGGCGTTCGAGTTCGGTTCCATACACATGTTATTCATTCCGGTATGTGGGGTCATCGCGGGGAGCATTAACGCTCCTCGACCGCGAGATTTGGCTTTTGCGGGAAGGTAGCCCGAACACACGCTACTTGGGATACCAGCGAAGCATCACCCGAGGCACATGGCCACTCGATCCCGGCATGGTATGCAAGGATGAGCGAAACGTGATGATGCCGGGCTTCGAGTTTCACTCGAGGCCTCCATTCGAGACAACGACCCGACCGGTCGGCCTTCCCCCGGGGAGCTTCGGCAAATCCAGGTTCCCTGGTTTTCACTCGTTGATCATCTCCTGGTGGGTTCTGGTGCTGGCAAGTTCAGTGATCCCGGCGCTGTGGGCCAGGCGGTGGTGGTTTCGGCGGCGGGAGCAGCATCGCCTGCGGCAAGGTCTGTGCCTCACCTGCGGGTACGATCTCCGCGCGACACCAAGTCGCTGCCCTGAGTGTGGAACCGCTGTCTCGGCCGAGGCAGCGGCATGATGTGGTGATGCCGCGGCGTACCGCGGCACACGGGCAAGATGCCCGTGCCACCAAAGAGCAACAATGGCCAGTCCCATCAACCGCTGGTGCCGCGAGGGGTAATCTTGAGAGAGGAATCAATGCGCAGAAACAGATATGTCCTGTCGGCAGTGTGCATGGCCTTCCTCTCGGCCCTGCCTGGTATCGCGGACACGGCCGGCTGGCGCGGCGATGGCACCGGACACTTCGCCGACGCCAAGCCGCCGGCCGACTGGTCCAAGGCGGCCGATGGCAAGATGCGCCACATCCTCTGGCAGGTGAAACTGCCGCATTACAGTTGGGCCACGCCGCTCATCGTGGGCGACCGCCTGTTCGTTCGCTCCGAGCCCTACGACCTGCTCTGCTTCGACAAGAACACCGGCAAGCTGATGTGGGTGCGATCGCACGGGCCGCATGAGGCCGTGTCGGAGGAGGATCGCACGGGCCCGCTCTGGCCGGAGGTGCTGGCGGCGGCGGGGAAACTCGATGAGGTCAACAAAACCGTGTATGCCTTGGCCGACCCGCCCAAGGCGCTGGTGGTGGAGAAGTATCAGGCCCAGAAGCAGCTCAACGACCTGACGGCCAAGATCAATCGCCGCTACCGGCTGGCGCCGGAGCTCTGGCGCGGAAAATGGTCCGGATACACCGGCTCGACGCCCTGCACCGACGGGCGGAACATCTACTTCATCTCCTGCATGGGCGTCGTGGGCTGCTACGACCTGGACGGCAATCGCCAATGGATGGTCAACGAGCCCATGACCCCCGCGGCCATGGGCGAACACGGCACCGGCTCCTCGCCGGTGCTGGCCGGCGACAGGCTCGTGTACTGCCTCAACGGCACGGTCGTCGCCCTGGACAAGAAGACCGGCGGTCCAATCTGGCGACAGGAATTCGACCGGGGCGATGCTTCGCCATCCGTGGTCGCTTTCGAGTGCGGCGGCGAGACCTGGCTCATCGCCAGAGGGCGGTTCATCCGCGCCAAGGACGGCTCGGCCGCGCCATTCAATGACGAACATCTGCGGGTGATGTCCATGCTGGCCACGCCGGTCATCGCGGGAAATGTCGCCTATTTCCAGGATTCGGCCGGGCGGCTGCTGTGGTGCAAGTGGGAGAGCAAAGCCCCCGGCGAGTTGAACGTAACCCGCGTACACCTGCTGCAATTCGGCCTCCCGGATGAATCCAAGCGCTGGGACAACGGGGCCAATTTCTGGGTGCCGTCGCCGGTGATCTCCGGCGGTATGGCCTACTGCCTGAGCAACCAGGGGCGGATGGTCGTCGTCGATCTGGCCAACGCGAAGATCACCTTCGACGCGAAACTGGACCTGGCCCCCAACATCTACACGACCAGCATGCACGGGGGCTACATCGTCGGTGCCTGCGCCAGCCCGGCGCTGGCCGGTGGCAAGTTGTACGTGATGGACAACACGGGTACGACCCTGGTGATGCAGCCCGGCCCGGAGCCGAAGGTGCTGGCCAAGAACCGGATCGAGCAGGTGGTGCAGCCGTGGGATGAGAAGCACTGGGACAGCCCGCACCAAGAGGCGACGCTCGCCTCGCCGGTGTTCGACGGCGGGCGGATCTACTACCGTGCCGAATTGTATCTATATTGTGTCGGGGAGAAGTGACCGGGATGCCGGCGGGACAAGGCACGAAGGCACCAAGGCACGCAGGCACGAAGTGGCGGAAATGCTCTCGATTCGCGAGGAAACGAAAGGTTGTGGCGTATGAAATGGTCGCGTTTCGGTATTTCCTTTTTCCTTTTTCCCTTTTCCTTTTTCCTTGCGCTCGCCGCAGCGCCGGCCACGCCCCCGATCAAGCCCGGCGATCCGGTGGATTGCCGGGCGGTGGCGTTTGATCCGGCCAAATGGGAGAAGAAGAACCTGTCCCTGAAACTGGTCCCATGGACGGGGCAGAACGTGGTGCTGCTGACCACGACGGCCAACCACGATCCGGCCGTCATGGGTCAGATACTTGCGCGGCTGGATGGCGGGTGGAAGCTGTATGCCGATCTGACAGGGAAAACGCCGGGTGTGTTCAAGCAGATCAACGGCAAGCCGACGATCAATGCCATACCGGATGGCAGTCTCACCTGCGGGTATGGGTGCGGATATATCGGCGTCAGCGGGATCGAGGTGGCCGGGTTTTACGGGAACGACTATCCGATGGTGGCCAAGGATCCCGAGGCGTTTCCGCACTACTACTTCTATGAGATGGGGCGGAACTATTACACGTTTGGCGACCGCCATTCGGCATTCATCACCGGCTACGCGGTGTTCATGCGCTACGTGTGCATGGACGACCTCAAGTGCAAGGACACCGACGCCGGCACGCGGAAGGTGATCGAGCAGGCCGAGGAACTGCTGGCGGAATCAGACATGCCGTTCCTGAAGGCGTTCACCACGCTCGACGGGCTGGATGAGAAGGCGCCGCGGTTGAAGGATGTAAAGGGTCCGTCCGATCAACCGGTGATCTACGCGTCGGCGATGCTGAAGCTGCATCGCGAACTCGGTGGCGATGAGTGGCTCAGGCGGTTCTACGCGGCGTTGCGAAAGTGTCCGAGCGTAGCGCCGCGGAGCAAGGACGCGGCGCTGGCGCAGTCCACGAACTGGCTGATCGCAGCCAGCGCGGCCGCCCGCAAGGATCTTTCGCCGGTGTTCGCCGACCGCTGGCGCCTGCCGCTGCGGCCGGAGGCGCGGAAGGTGCTGGCGGACACTGCTTGGAAGAGCGAGGATCTCGATGTGGGGAAACTGTGCGAACGGATGGCGCAGGTGGGGATGTATGGGAAGTGAGGTTCATGTTCATGATCTTTTGTGAATGGAGACATCAAAATGTGCAAGTCAGAACACTCCTTCGCTACGGTGAATTCATCGCTGAACAGGATATCCGCCACGATGGCCGTCATCGTCGCCTGTCTCGTTGTCACCGTCCCTGTCCTCCCGGCCGTCGGCGCTAAGCCGGCCGCGCCTCCGCCGACAACCGCGCCCGCCGCCGCGGTCTTCCCGCGCCTTCTGGGGATGAACATCGGCGCAAAGCATTACGACGACCCTGCATACCAGCAGCAGCTCTCCCGCCTCGATGTCGTCATCCTCGGTTTTTACAGAGGATGGAAGCCGCAGTACGGCATGGAGAAGGTGCTGCGCAACCTGAAGGAACTGAGCGGCGGCCGGATCATCGTCGGCCAATACACCGTGCTGAACGAGTGCGGCGACAATCCCAAAGACGCGGCCACGCTGGACCTTCGTACGAAGCTGAACGAGATGGACTGGTGGGCCCGCAAGACCGATGGCAGCCGCGTGCAGTGGACGCGGCAATACAGTTGCTGGGACATCAACATCACGTCCGGCAGCAAGCCCGATGCGTCGGGCTTGCGCTATCCCCAGTGGCTCGCCGAGCGCTCTGAGAGAGTCTATTTCAAAGCTGCGCCCTTCGATCTGTGGTACTGCGACAATGTTTTCGGCAAGCCCCGGGTCACGGCGGACTGGAATCGCGATGGCACGGATCACAGCCCCAAAGATCCCGCCGTCGCGGCGGCCTACCGATCCGGCCACCGCGCTGAGTGGGACCACATCCGCAAGATCCACCCCGGCATCCCGCTCATGGGAAACATCGACAGTGACTTCTCGGAAGCCGAGTACAAGCTCCAGCTCGAAGGCGCGTTCCTCGAAGGCCTGATGGGCAAGAGCTGGTCCATCGAAACCCACCAGGGCTGGGCGGCCGCCATGCAGCGATACCGCCACGCCATGGCGAACACGCGTTCGCCGCACCTCGTGGGCTTCAATGTCCATGGCAGGATCGCGGACTACCGGTTCATGCGCTACGCCCTGGCTTCCTGTCTCATGGATGATGGGTTTTTTTCCTACACAGACCAGGCGCGGGAGTACAGCAGCGTCGCCTGGTTCGATGAATTCGATCTTAAACTTGGGGTGGCCGTCTCCCGGCCCCCCGCCGCCGAGTGGAAGGATGGGGTCTGGCGTCGGGATTTCGCGCACGGCGTCGCCCTGCTGAACCCGACCGATCACCCGGTCACGGTGGCGCTTGAGCCGGGCCTGCGCCGCATTGCCGGCAAGCAGGACCCGGCCGCCAACGATGGCCAGCCCGCTGCCTCGGTCACGCTGGCGGAGAAGGATGGCCTCATTCTCGAGCGCCGGTAACTCTCGCCTACCGGTTGATCCCATGCCGTCGGTCGTACTCGGCCAGAAGGCGGATGCCCAACGCCTTGCCGTCGTCCTCGACCTCGATGGGGACGCCGTTGGCGCCGCGCGATTTGATCGACATCTTCATCTGCTTGTCGGCGCGGACCTGGTCGATGGTCAGCAGGTTGCTGGCCACGTAGATCGTGCCCTTCCAGGTGATCTCGAAGTAGCGATTTTCAACGGCGAGGTCGTCGTCGGCGTTGTGCGTGCAGCCGGCGACGGTGAAGAGAAAAAGCACGGCCCCGAGGAGGACCGTACACTTGATGATCGAAGTACCCACGTTCGCAAAGTGGCGCGCCATGGGGGGTAGTTTACACTCAGGTGGCACTGGCGGCCAGAGCAGCGCCGTCGCCGGTCTCGGGCGCCTTGGCCTTGCGCTTTTCGGAAAGGCGGGTGGCCTTGCCGATGCGGTCGCGCAGATAGAACAGCTTGGCCCGGCGGTTCTCGCCGGAACGCTTCACCGTCACCGAGGACACGAACGGCGAGTGGATCGGGAAACCGCGCTCGACGCCTTCGTTGTTCACGATCCGGCGGACGATGAACGTCTCGTTGATGCCCCGGCCGCGGCGGGCGATCACCGTGCCGGAGAAAATCTGCGTCCGTTCTTTTTCGCCTTCGATGATCCGGCAGGCCACATCGACACTGTCACCAATGGCGAACTGGGGGATTTCCTTCTTCAGGCTGGGCTGTTCGACACCTTCGACAAGTTTGTTCACCATGGCATATCTCCTGGTCGTTCGTTAGCGATTCTCTTCCTGTTTCCGCCGCAGGTAGCCCGCCCACAAATCGGGCCGGCGCTCCTGCGTGCGCTTCTCTCTCAACTCGTGCCGCCATGCGGCAATCTTCTGGTGATTGCCGCTCAGCAGCATCTCGGGCACCGTCATCCCGCGATACTCGCGCGGACGCGTGTACTGCGGATACTCCAGCAGGCCGTCCGAGAAGCTCTCGTCGGCCGCGCCGTCCTCGGCGCCCAAGGCTCCCGGCAGCAGCCGCACGATGGAGTCGACAACCACCATCGCCGCCAGCTCTCCGCCGGAGAGCACATAATCGCCGATCGACAGTTCGATCGGATGGAGGCCTTCGATGATCCGCTCGTCGAAGCCCTCGTAGTGTCCCGCAATCAAGAGCAGCCGTTCGCAACGGGACAAATCCTCGGCCATTTTCTGGTCAAACCTCCGGCCCTGGGGGCTGAGGATGATCCGCGTGGCCGGCCGCGGGTCGAGTTTCTCGACGCTTTCGACGGCGTCATAGATGACCTGGCACATCATCACCATGCCCGGGCCGCCGCCGAAAGGTTTGTCATCCACCGACTTATGGTTGTCGGTGGCGAAGTCACGAATGTTGGTCAGGTGGTATTCCACCAGGCCTTTTTCCGCTGCCCGCTTGGGAATGCTGGTTCCCAGGATGGGCGTGAACATCTCCGGAAAAAGGGTGAGGATATCAATCCGCAGCGACATGACCGCCTGGGTCTGAGATCCTCCGGTCTCCGAAGGCCGCCGTGGCCACGGTCGTCGGCGGCCGGACAATATACGTTATGCCGGCTTGGCTTCGGCCTTCTTGTCTTGGACCTTGGGTTTGGGCTTGCCGGGCTTGGGGAGCCGGAACTGTTTGTGCTCGAGGCCCGCCTTCTTGAGGAGGGACGAGACCGTCTCGGAAGGAACGGCGCCGCAATCGAGCCAGTGCTTGCAGCGATCGAGCTTGGCGACGAATTGCTTGGCCTTGTCCTTGTTGGTCGGATCGTAGTAGCCGAGTTCTTCGATGATCCGCCCATCGCGCGGGGATCGGGAATCCACCGCGTTCAGGCGATAGAACGCGTGGTTGGAACGACCCATACGCTTAAACCGAATCTTCACAGACATTGTATTAAGTCTCCTCAAGTCCGAATTTTCAAGAACGAAGCAGTATAACCATCGTGCGGGGTTTGACAAGGGGGTGGGAAATGTCGGTGGGAAATGTCGTTCGGAGTACCCCCTGGTTCGTAGTACCGCCATAAGGCGGTCCGAAGAGCCGCCTGAAGGCGGTACTACGAACCCGGGCTCAGCAGGGTGCAGGGCCACACGGGAATGTTCCTGAGAATCGAGAAGATGATGACCAGCCAGACGACCGTCCACCCTATCCGTCGGCGGTAGAGCAGCGAGGGCAGGCGGCGAGTTGTCTTGGCGATCGCCTCCCATGCCAGAAGCGGGACGGCCGCGCAGGCCAAGGCGTTGCAATGGAGGGCGCCCAGCAGTCGACCATGCAGGAGTTGGTGCGCCGCCCGTTGCGAACCACAGCCGGGGCAATACAGATGCGTCAGGACATGGAACAGGCATGGCGGGAAGAAGCCTCCCGGCTGGGCCGGATCGTGGCGGAAGTAATAGACCGCCGCCAGCGCCGCCGCCAGCGTGGCCGCCCCATAGCGCAGCCACCTCCAGGCGGGACGGTCCGCCACAATCGGGCGTGGCGGGATGGCGAGGTTGGTGGTCATGCTCCGGCCACTGCCACCAGAAACCAGAGAGGGATGCCGACGAGCCCGCACGCGAACGCAACCCAGCACCACGTGCGGGCGCTGCCCGAGGCGTTCACGGCGCCCTGCCAGTCGCCGATCGCGAGTCTGCTGTTGACCTGCGACGCCTTGACGATGGCCACGATGCCGAAGGGCATGCAGCACAAGACGGTAACGAGGATCGCCTGTGCCAGGTAGTTGGGCACGGTCCCGGGCGGATAGAACTGCTGCGGGGGCGGCGCGTACTGATACTGCGGCGGCGTGGCGTATTGCACCGGCTGGGTCTGCACCGGCGCGGTGGCCGCACCACAGCGGGGACAGAATCGAACATTGGGATCGACTTGGGCGCCGCAGGTCTGACAGAACATCGGAGTTCCTCCTCGTGGTCAGCCTGAACTATGGTAGGGAATGAGGGTGCGGATGGGAAGACGAATAGATGTGGTAAGACACGCTAAAGCGTGAACTCCGAACCCGATCGCGGCTACAGCGGGCGGAAGAAAGCGAAGCTCGCGGTGTGGCCGTGGATGAAGTTGCGGCCGCCCACGGGGCCGAACTCGCCGGCGGCGAAGAAACCGGCCACGGGCGTCTGCGGCAGCACCTTCTGCGAGGTGACGATGTCGTGGCTGGGCTGCTCGAACATCCGCGAACCCCGCCCGTTGCAGGAGAAGAGCAAGGCGCCGGCCGGGGGATCCTTCCGCTGCGGCAGCAGCAGGTCGGTCATGTCCTCGTCGGCGGTGGCGGCGTCGCGGACGTGGAACTGCACGGTCTGGCCGGTGCGGACGTAGTCGGTGATGGCGATGGCGCCGTTGGACTGATTGACGCGCATCACGCCGCGGACGAGGAAATCGCCGCGGCCGAACTTCTCGCGGTATTCGTCGATGACCCGTCCGACGAACAGGCCGTTCTCCAGGAGTTTCTGTTCGGTTTCGTTGAGGTCCACCAGGACTTCCTGGACGACCTGCAGCGCCGGGCGGCCGCCGAGTTGTTCAATGACGTTGTCCTTGCCGCGGGTGATGACGAAGGTGCTGCCGACGGGGCGGCAGCCCTGGGAGACGACGGTCTGCACGTCCAGCGGCCCGCTCAGGGTGAGGCCGACCAGGCCGTCGGGGAAGACGCTGCCGTCGAGAATGAGGCGGTTTTCGCCGGGCTGGCCGCCGCCCGAGGACATGCCGCCGACCACGGGAAACCCGGGCAGGTTCTCATCGACGCTCTTGAGCAACTGGATGGCGGGCGTGGTGAACGGGTCGGCGAAGGCGAGGGTGACGCGGCTGTTGGCTTGCGGAGTGAAAAGCTGTCGGAGGGCATCGCCGTCGGGGATGATCTCGGGCCAGTCGTCCGGGCCGCAGTAAAAGGCGTGGGCGCGGACGCCCGGGAGCCTGGCCGCCAGCAGGGCGACGGCCGGGCGGCGTTCGATTTCGCGGTCAAAGCCCAGTACGCCTTCGGCGCTGCACCCGACCAGGGCCTGGGGCTCGAGTTGTTCCTGGATACGTTCGGCGAGGCGCAGGGCGTTGCCGGTGTGCGGGGCGGTGAAGAAGGCGAAGACGACGTCCGGGCGTCCGTCGAAGCGCATGGCGATGTCGCCGATGAGGGTGTCAACGGCGTGGAGCGCGTTGTTGTCGTCGGAGATGCAGGAGAGGAATTCCATGGACAATGATAGGCTTGTTGGGAGTCAGTAGTCAGTGGTCACCGGTCACTGCTATTTCGGGTCGGCGGCGCGCAGCCGCTTGGCCAGCGCCTGCAGGAGCTTCCAGCCGATGGCGCCGTTCCGTTCGACCAGCGGACGAAACTCCCAGAACGTCAGCCCGTAGCAGACCAGGTCGGTCGCGGCGGTCACGGTGGCCGAGCGGGGACCGCCGTCGATCAGGGCGATCTCGCCGAAGTAGTCGCCCGGGCCGAGGGTGGCCAGTTGAACGCCTTTGCTCGAGACCGTGGCCTGGCCGGAGTCGATGAGGAAGAAGGCGGCGCCCCCGGAGCCCTCCATGATGACGGTCTCGCCCTTGACGAAGGGGCGTTCCTTGAGCAGGCGGGCGATTTGTTCGGTCTGTCTCCGGTCCAGGTCGGCGAAAAGCTGCACGCGCCGAAGGGCGGCCACGGGGTCGCGCGGAGGCGGGCCGGGCGGGCAGGCGTCGCTGTGCGCCTTCCCAGTGGTGACGGCGCGGCACTGGAGGAGGTAGAGCGACCCATTCTCGAACGCCCATTCGATGTCGCGCCGCGGGCCATAGACCTTCTCGCACCGCAGGGCGAGCTCGCCCAGGGCCGCGAGCTGGGCGTCGTCGAGGCAGAGCTGGTGTACCTCTGCGGGTGGCACTTGCTGCTCGAAGGTGCCCCCGTTGGGGAGCGAGCGGATGGCGATGCGCTTGCGCCCGGCCTTGCGCTCCAGCACCTGCCCGGAGCGGTCCAGGCGGAAGTGGTCCGGGATGACCAGGCCGGAGACCACGGCCTCGCCAAGGCCCCAACTCGCTTCGATCAGCCGCTCATCGGCGCCGCTGACCGGATTCTCGGTAAACATGACCCCGGCGGCGGTGGGATTGAGGAGCGTCTGGACGACGACGCCGACGCTCGGACGGGTGAACCGGCCGATACGCTGGCGGTAGGTGATGGCCGAGTCCGAGTTCGCGGACCACCAGACTTGACGGACGGCGCCGGAGACATCGGCCGCTGAATGGACGTTGAGCACGGTCAGGTGCTGGCCAGCGAAGCTGGCCGCGGCGCCGTCTTCGTCAACGGCGGATGAACGGACGGCAAACGGCGGCCGCAAGTTGGCGATCGCCTTGGCCACCTTTTCAATGGCCAGGTAGTCTCCAGAGGCAACGTCCTCGACCAGGTCGCCCGAGAGCGCCACGCCGGGCGGGACCGGGAGGCCCTGGCGCACGGCGTCGCCCAGCCCCACGGCCTTGGAGCCGTAGAGCGAGGTGTCGCGCGCCTTGATAAAGGGGACGGCCCTTTTCATCCGAGCACCGTGACTTCGCCGGCATCCCCGTCGACGCGGAGCCGGGCGCCATTGGCGATGCGTTCGGTCGCCTCGCGGGTGCCGACGACGCCGGGGATGCCGTACTCGCGGGCGACGATCGCCGCATGCGAAAGGAGGCCGCCGTTGTCGGTGACGATCCCGCCCAGCAGCGGCAGGAGGATGTTGAAGGCCTCGGTGGTCGACTCGGTAACGAGGACGTCGCCCCTGGCGATGCGGCCGAACTCGGAGGGGCCGGAGACGCGGCGCGCGGGCCCTTCGTAGACGCCCTTGCTGGCCGCGAGCCCGTAGAAAACCTTCTCCTCGTTCTGCGCCTGGGAGCTCCCGAAGAGGTGGTCCAAGGCGATGAACATGGCGCGCATCACCCGGCCGGCCGACGGGGGCAGGGCCGCGAGATCAGGCGGCGGCGGTTTGGGCGGGCCAAGGACAGGCGGGGCATCTTTGGCGGTGTAGGTCGCGCGGTATTCGGCCCGCTTGGCCAGCTCGTCCGCGGACGGACCGCCGGCGCCGGCCACCAGCGCGCACATCTCGTCGAGGCTGGCATCCAGCATCTGCTTGTCAGTGGCGATGCGGCCGCGACTGGCGACCCGCCGGCCGGCCGCAAGGGCGGCGCGGCGCATGAGGCCCGAGGCCCAGATGTCGCTGTAGACGCCGCGCTCGTCGCGGAGGCGATACATGAGGCGGGCCTCGCCGAGCAGTTCGTCGAATTCGGCCTGGTGCGCGGCGGAAACCTTGGCGCGGACTTCGGCAATGCGGGCATCGACGTCCGAGGCGGCCTGCGCTTCTCCGGAAACGGCGATGCGGATGGACCGCAGGAGTGCATCCGGCAATTCCAGCGCCGAGGGCTCGGCGATGTCGAAGCCGTCGATGAGGCGGTTGCCGACCAGGTCGAGGTAGCCGGAGACCGCCGCGCCCGCTTCGCCCTTGAGGCAGCGCAGGCTCGCCAGCACCTGCGCGGGGTCGCCGTCGGAAGCGAGAGCCTTGCGGGCGCCGGCGTCCTGGGAAAACGCCGCTTTCAGGCGGTCCATCTCGTCGGAACCGCCCGAGGACACCTCGGCCGAACCGCGCATCAGGCCCAGCAGTTCGGACGGCGCCAGGCCCGTCCAGTCCCCGACGTGTGCGAGGAAGTCCCCGGTCGGGAGCACAGCACCGGCGGTGTGGCGCATATGCTGGGCAACCATGGCCGAATGGTGGTCGCGGCAGCGCTTCAAATAGGCGACCAACTCCGCATCGGAGAGAGCGTCCGGATTGACGGCCTGCAACTCGCGGTGCTTGGCAATGGAGGATGGTTTGCGATTCTCGTCCCAGTCGCGAAGCTGCTCCCGCCAGAGCTTCTGCGCGAAGACTTGTTCAGCGCGCTGGAAGCGCGCGGGGATTTCGGCGTCCGGGGCCGGCAGCACCTGGATGTAGCCGAAGCCGTGTACGTAGCCGGCCTGGAGACCGTCGATGAGCAGCCCGTAGAAGCGGGCGAAGTCGTTGGTGCCCCTCTTGAAGGAGGGCGGCTGGGTCTCCTGGAAGTAGCGCGTCATCGGGCGCGGGAAATGCACGGGGTCTTGCTCCCACGTTCCCGGCCCTGGCGGATCAAAACGGAGTTCGGTTGCTTCGCCCGAGCGAGTCATGGCGGTTCCTTTCGCAATTGCGGTGGTAATCATAGGCAGCTCGCGTCCGGTCCATCAAAAACTGACAAGGAAGTCTGATTCCGCGCGAGCGTGGTTGTGTGGGCCGGGGACTCCCGGCGGGGCCAGGCCGCGGGCCAAGCGGGCGGTTGGCCCTTGTCCCCAGCCGGGGCTGGAAACGCGGGTTCTGATCTTCGCGGCGAAGGTACCGATCGGCCGGTTGCCCGGTGGACGGGCGGTTGTATGCACAGTGCAGGAGAGACGACTCAGATCATTTCGAGGACGTGTGGCGTCGGCGTTCCGGCACGGATCCCGGTTGAGAAATGGCACGGCACGGGGCCGGTGGCGTTGATCGGGCGGCGGCGGAGTTGCTCGCGGAACTTGACGTGACGCCGGCGCCATAGCGCGATCAGCGGGCGCCAGGCGGCGTGGACCCATTGGCGTTTGATGAGAATCCGCCAGAGGCCGTTGCATTTCTTGTACAGATAGGACATCGCCAGGTAGGCCGGGACGGCCGCCCGATCGCGCGGGCGGCGGCGCCAGATCGAGCGATGGGAAAACAGCCGCCGGTAGCACCAGGCGTAGCCCGCGAAGAGTTCCTTCGGGCTCAGGTGGCGCGGCCGGAAGACGACGTGGGCGGTGTCGTAGAGATCCCAGTTCTTGTGCAGAAGACGGCCTTCGGCCTCCATCTGCCGAAAGAGCGGCGTGCCGGGATAGGGCGTGAGAATGTGGAAGGTGGCGCATTCGAGGCGGTTGGCCTCGATCCACTCGATGGTGCGCTCGAAGACATCGGGCCGGTCGTGATCGAAGCCGAAAACGAAGCTGCCGTTCACCTGGATGCCGCCGGCGTGGAGCATCTCGACCCGGCGGGCGTAGTCGTCCACGGCCGGGCTGCGCTTGCGGGACGCGATCACGTTGGCGTCGCTGAGGGATTCGAAGCCCACGAAGACGCCCGTGCATCCGGCCATCGCCATCTCGCGCACCAGGCCCGGGTGATCGGTCGCGTCGATGGAGATGGCCGCCGACCAGGTGATCCGCAGCGGCGCCAGCGCCGCGCACAACCGCAGCAGGTACTTTCGATCCGAGCCCAGGTTGTTGTCGGTGAAGACGACGTAGGGCGCCCGCGATCTGCGGATCTCCTCGGCAATCTCGTGGGGGTCGCGCTCCATGTACGGCTGGCGCACCCCTTTGGTCGAGAGGTAGCAGAACCCACAGCGGTTGTGGCAGCCGCGAGTCGCGTTGAGGCTCATCGTGGTCAGGAAGCTGCCGCGCGGCAACAGGTCGCGGCGCGGCGGCGGGTCCTGATGCCACGGCCGGGAGTAGTCGCCGCGGTAGAGGCGCTGGAGGTTTCCGGCGTCGATGTCGTGGAGGATCGCGGGCCAGGTCTGCACACCCTCGCCGACGGCCAGGCAATCGGCGTGGGGCGCGGCTTCCTCGGGACAGGACATCACGTGCAATCCCCCCAGCACCACGATCGCCCCGCGCTCGCGAAACCACCGGGCCAGCTCGTAGGCGCGGCGGGCGAACGTCAGGTGTACCGTGATCCCCACGACCTGGGGAAACGGATCGACCGGCGGCGAACCCTGCAACAGGTTCTCATCCCAGCAGCGCACCTGCCAGGTGTCGGGCGTGGCGGCGGCGATGCTGGTCAGCGCCAGCGACGGCGTGAGCACGTGCTTGGCGAAGCTGGCGTGCCGGTCTTTCGGATAGAAGGGATTGATGAGGAGGGCATGGCGCAGCGCGATCGAGGCCGGCGCGAAAGCCGGATCCAATCTGGGCGCCACACGCAGTTCACAAGGCACTGGAAGGCTCACGGGCCATCTCCTTTCCATAGCAAAGAACTTTGTATAGCAAAGTCATGGCACACAAAAAACACGCATCACGTCGGCCGCAGTCCCTGGAGCAAGGAGGAGGCCGAGGGCTGCGGCTGGCGGGCGGCATCGGTGATGACGCGCTCCAGCACGGCAATGTACTCGAGGAAACGCTGGTTCCCCTCGGTCGTGAGCCGGCAGAGCGTCTGCGGACGCTTGTTCTTCACGCCTTTCCAGATCTCCACCAGCCGTGCCTCCTCGAGCATCTGGAGATGCCGGCTCAGGTTGCCGTCCGTGAGGGCGCACAAGTCCTTGAGGTCGTTGAACAACAGCCCCTGCGGGTGGGCGGCCAGGCAGGAGAGAATGCTCAGACGCGCTTTCTCGTGGATGAGCCGATCCAGGCCATCGTAGGCGAAGCGCCCCGGCTCGGTTTCCTTGTTGGGGTTATGCTTCGGCATGGCGTCGCTCCAGGGTCCAGTACAACACGGCGGCATTGAGGAACTGTCCCAGCCCGAACGTCAGGCCCATCGCCAGGGGATGCAGGGCGTACGCTCCCTGGGCACGGCCGAGCACGACCAGGCCCGCCAGCACATAGAACGCGCCGAGATAGAACACCGGTGCGGGCAGGAGCCGCCGCGAGGCGAAGATGCCCAGCCCGAAGAGAATCGACCACAATCCCGGAAGCATCCAGGCGACGGCCGGTGCGGTCTGAACGATCACGACCGCGAGAAACGCCCCGGCCAGCAGCGCGGGCACGAACTGCCCCGCCGCCAGCAGCGTCATCTCGCGCTGCAGCGTCGACTCGGTTCGGCGGTAGCGCACCGCCAGTTCGATCGTGAAGGCCAGCACGTTGATCGCCGCGGCCCCGACCCAGATCGCCAGGTAACCCTGGAGCTGATGCATCGGCGCGGGCGCCAGCCAACTTTGCAGCCAGGCGGCCAGCAGCGCCGATCCGCCGGAGAGTGCGGTCGTCAGCGCGCGATATCCGCGGAAGGTGGCGGTCTGGGCCATCTGCCGGCGGATTTCGGAAATTCTGGCCAGTGCCTCGTCGAGTTCCATGGCGAACCTGCTTAGTCTTCGACGACTACTTTACATTGCAAAGCTTATGTGTGTCAAGTCCTTTGTTGAGAATTGAGATAGGCGGCCAGTTCGGGGCAATTCAGCTTGGCCAGATCCAGCGGCGTCTTCCCCGCTCTGTTCTTGAAATTCAGATCGGCCCCGTGGGATATGAGGAGTTCAGCGAACCTCACTCGCTCGGCCGGCGTGCTGTCACGCCAGCGAACGGAAGCCTCGGATGCCACGATGTGCAGTGGCGTGTCGCCGTCGCGATCGGTCACATTGGGGTCGGCACCGCGCGACAGGAGTAGTTTCCCCAGGTCGAACGGTTCCTTCGGGTGGAAGGCAACGCTGCGGAGCGCGGTATTCGACGTGAGCCGGTCCCGGGCATCGACCTTTGCGCCTTTCTCGAGCAGGCGAATCGCCACTCTGCGGTACCCTTGGAACACGGCCATCGGCAGCAGGGAACCGTCGTCGAAACTTGCATCGGCGCCGGCTTCGACCCACGCGAGGGCGACGTCCTCGGGGCCGTTTCGCTCGATGGTCTGAACTGTTTGCACGGCGAACCGCCATCGATTGGCCGGACCGCAAGCCAGCAGGCGACGGAGGGATGGTGCATCGCCAGCATCGGCGGTATGCATGAGTTGCCGCCACCATGCGTCGTATTCCTGCACGGCGAGTTTCTGCTGCCAGAGCCAGATCGGGCAAGCTGCGGCGAGACCGACGGACACGGCCGCAACAAGCACGGTCAAATAGAAGAACGTCACCAGTTCGCGGGGCCAGGCGATTGGGGCGGGCTTTGCGGCGTCGGCGCGGCGGCCGCATTCCGGACACCTTTCTGGCGTGGCCCGCAGGTCATAGCCGCATTCCGCGCAGCAACCGCGCGCCGCGCGACGCACCTTGCGTTGTTGCAACCACACTCTGCGGCAGGCGAAGAGCGGGGCAAGGGCAAACAACACCGCCTGTGCCCAGAGGGGATATTGGACCGTCAGCAGCACGCCATCGCTGCCACTATTGCTGGCCGATCCCTGAACAAACGCGCGGCAGAATCCAAATCCGAAGAGGCATTTGCCAGGATTAGGATTGCTACCGACGCCGAGAAGGGCCGCTGGCATTGGGTCATTGGTCCCCCAGGAACAGGCCGGCTCCCCGATACCGAAGCTCTGATGGTACCAATAGCGTTCAAGTACAGCGTGGCCCTGCGGAAGGGCTGCACTGTACTCCACCATGCACGAATCGGCGCCAAGCCGGCAAGTCATCAGCTCGATCCTGTCGTAACCCCAATAGGTGCGTATCCACAGCGCGATGGTGGCGAGGAACAACAGGAAGGAGATGCGGCAGAGGATCCCGCGAAGGCGGCGCAAGGCGCTTGCGAAGAAATGGACGAGCCGCTTGCCCACGGTGGCATCGTAACACCGCGGGGCCGTGGTGCCGCCATGGAAGGATAAGCGAGAACTCCGAATCTGGCGGAAAAATGATGCAATCGGCCGGAGCGGGAGATAAACTGATGGGTTCCGAGTCGGGCGTGCGGCGGTTGGTCGGTGGTGTGCTCTTTTTTATCGCGGCCTCGTCCTCGCGCCCCGTTCAATTCAACGGAGGCATCATGAAATACACAGTTCGCACTCTCGTGGCGGTTGGCGCGGCCGGGATCGCGCTGAGCGTGACCGGCGCGTCGGCCAGTCCGGTGCTGTTTGGAGACTACTACCGCCTGGGCGAAAACGATCCCGGCGCCGGTCCCGGGAATCTCGGCAACGCCACCACCGTGGATTCGGGGTTGTGGCAACTGGATCTCACGCGAAGCGGCACGCCCACCTACTCGGCCGACACCGCCGCACGCGCGGTCGGCAGCAAGCTGTCCATGAGCTTCGTGAACAACTCGGCCATCGTCGGTCCGACGGGCCCGAGCTATTACAGCCGCAGCAGTGCGACCGCGGCGACATTGCTCCAGGCGGGATACGGCCTGGAAACCTGGGTGAAGACCAGCACGCTGACCCCGGATGATGCCAGCGGATACGCGGTGATCGCGGCCGTGGGCGACCCGTTCGGCAGCGGCTTCGGCATCCTCCAGCACGGCGGCGACTACGTGGTCCGCGTCGGCAAGGATGAGAACGTGCTGACGTCCGCATCGACCACCATCTGGACGCACCTGGCCTATGTCCGCACCTTCAACACCGACGACTTCTTCGTCAATGGCGAACTGGTGGGCGAGACGACGCTGGGCACGGCCGCCGTAACCTCGGCGGACACATTCGCGCTGGCGGCCGACGTATTCGATGCCCAGCATCCGGACCTGTTCAACGGCTTGATCGACGAAACCCGGCTGTTCACCGACAACCCAATGGCCGCCGGCGCATTCAATCCGGCGGCGGATTTCCTGATCACGCCGGTGCCGGAGCCTTCGGTCGTGCTGATTGTCGGCTGCGCCGTGCTGCTCGTCGCCCGCCGGCGAACCCGGTTGTAGCCGCGATCGCTGATCGCGGTCCGCAGCCGCGATGCCCGCATGTAGCCGCGATCGTTGATCGCGGTTCGGGCCCGCGATGGCCCATCGCGGCTACAGCCGTTCACAGTAGACCGAATCCGGGCCGGACCATTGCCGTTCGAGTTCGGAAAGCTCCGTCTGCCGGTCGAGTTCCTTCTGGAGCCTGTAGTAGCAGGCCACCTTGCTGGCGGCGATGGGATCGTTGCAGACCTGGTCGATGGAGATCCGCAGGAACGCCATGATGCGCAGCAGCGGCCGCTGCACCAGGACTTCCTGGCTGGGAGGAAGGTCGGGTGTCGCGCCGGACCAGCGGAAACCAAAGCCAAGTGGCAGGCTCATGGCCGTATTGTATCCCGTCGGCGGCTTTCGTCCTATGGCAAAGGCGCGAGTTCCGCGGACCGTAGCACAGGCGTCCTCGCCTGTGGAACCCTTGAACTCTCGGGAAGCAGAGATCAGTTCGCAGATTCACGCAGCTACCGGATTGTCACACGCACGCCAGCACCAGCAGCGATCCCGTCAGCAGGCCGGACGACGCCAGACGCCATCGCCGCGATTTGCGCGGGAGCAGGCGCGAGCAGAGCAGCAGCCCAACGAACGGCACCGCGGCTTTGGAGCGGAACGAACTCGGCGGGAGCGTGAAGTCGCGGCCGATGATGCGCGGGTCGGTCGGCGCCAGTTCCAGGTCCTGGGTCATCTGCGCCGCCGACAGCACCGCGTGCAGGCGCGTCACCCGGGCACGCTCGTTGTTCACGCCCGGAACCGGCGGGGCGATGGACCGGCCGGGTTGCGCGCTGGACATGGCCACATACGCACAGAACTCGACGAAGAACGCCGGGCCGGCGCTGCGCAGAATCCGTTCGTAACTCGTGCCGCTGGGGGATGAGGCGTCCAGCTCCATCCGCCGGGTGTTGAGCTGTTCCTCGCGGAAGTTCACCGGTGCGTACGATTTATCGCCGATCACATGCACGACGACCTCGTTTTCACCGCTCGTGTTCATGCGCGAGATGATCAGCGGAAACCTCAGCCGGTCGGCCGTATAGGTGTACCGGAACGGATGGGCCGCGACCGGGCCGGCCGCCCGGGCATCCGGGCGCAGGCGGATGGCCAGCCAGTAATATCCGCGTCCCACATACATATCCAGCAGCGGCACCGCCGTGGGCGGCAGGTAATACTGGTTGTCAGTCACCCACATGGTGAGCACGGAGGTGTTTGGCGCGGAGATCACTTTGTATGCGTAAGATCCGGCCGTGCCGGATGAGTGTACAACCACGCCGGGTGGCGGGCCGACGGTTTCGGTGTCAGGCTCGGAAGCACAGCCGCAGCCGTAATGGCTGCGGTAGCCATGGGCCTGGAAGAACTGCGGCGCGGTCTGCGCGTCGAGCGTCGTGAAAAAGTCGGTGTCGGCCGGCTCCACGTTCCGCGGCTCCGCTGGAACCGGCACCAGCCAGGCCACGTCCGCCGGCCCGGCCGCCAGGTGCGTCGACAGAACCACGGTGATCTCCCGCCCATCGACATAGAACGCCACATTCTGCCTCGGCGTATCCACCGTCGCCTGTGGCCGCCCAGTAATGGGCTCGACTTTGCTGAACATGATTCCATCGGCCAGTGCCAGCGGAGCCAGAAACAGGACGGCGAGGATGAACGGTGTGCGCATGGTTCAGATTCCTTTCGATGCTGTTGAGGTCAATGTATTCAGTGCGCCAAGGCCGGAAGAGGTTCAGAGGAAATGGTAAATCGGAAAGATGTGCCCATCATGAGCCGGATTCTGAGGTCATCCGCCCGCGCCAATGAACGCGCTTGGCCGCGCGACTTAGGACCGGCGAATCGCGACACCTGTTTCTGCTCGAATCCTCATCGCGCCAAGCACATGCCCCATCTGGTATAGTGCTGGATTGTGAGAAGGCGCATCCACGGCATCGTCTCCGTTGTCTTACTATTGCTGGGCCTCTGGACTGTGTTCGTGTGGGCCTGCACGTTTCTGTCCAGCACGCATCGCAGCGAGGTGAGCCCTGGGATGACGCCCATCCTGCCCCTGTGGTTCGGCGACGACGTAATCGTTTGTTTTGCAGTCAGCCATTCATCCTTCGCTCTCTGCGTCAACAAGGACGTCGATTCTGATACGGTGGATCGCGAGGAACGGGTCGAGCCTGGGGTGTGGTTCCGTCGATACGCCTTGCATCACCACCAGTATCTCGGTTTTCAGTGCGGCTACTGGGACTTGGCATTGCAGTCGGCCGGCCTGTCGGTTCTCCGTTGTTTTGTTGTGGGCATTCCTGTGGCGGCGGCTGCCCCTCTGCTGCTCCTGTACCCGACGCTCCGCTGGCGTGCTGCCCGCCGGCTTCGTAAACGAATCGCATTGGGCCTGTGCCTCCATTGCGGCTACGATCTTCGCGCCAGCCCTGACCGCTGCCCCGAATGCGGGACTCCCATAGCCCGTGGCGATTAAAACGGTGTCGCGGTCGCGTCGGAGTCTGTTTCTATCGTTGATGCGGCGCTCACTGTCCGTCAGAGGCCGCATCATCATCCGGCTCCGGCGGGAGCGAAGCAAGCATCGCCTCGATCTGCGGTCGGAGGGAGGCACGTGATCGCGGGCGGTCTCATAATCGCAGGACGTCCTGAAGCAGAAGGCGATCGGGTCTCATAGCGGGATCGCCTCCTTCATGACGTGCCGGCGGAAGCGCGGCCGCATGCCCTCCTCGTCGACCACGTCCACTTTCGACCCGAGCATTTCGCAGAGGTCCATCACCAAACCGCCGTGATCGAACAGGGATCGGCCGGTATCGAAGCGAACCAGCAGGTCCAGATCCGAGGACTCGGTGGCATCCCCGCGCGCCACCGAGCCGAAGATGCGCACATCACGCGCGCCATAGCGCGCGGCGACGGCCAAGATCGCCTCGCGCTGCCGCTGGATCGCCTCTCGAGTCAGCATGATGAGATTGTATCAGACTTCGACCTCGTTTGCCCGGTCCCTCCAACGTCACCGTTGCCCGGGGCGAGCCCGAATATTCCGGCAAATGGCCTTGTCGCCGCGATGGTTCATCGCGGCCTGGGGACCGCGATCAACGATCGCGGCTACAAATCGGTGTGTTGCAGGCGCCTCTACGCCCCCGGCTTCACCGACCTCACCAGCACGCTGTCCACATCCATGCTGTAGCGCTTGTTCTTCGCCGCCGTGCTGGTCGGCTGGATCTTGCTGTTGTACGCCGCCGGCCATTCCTGGGCCGGCGCCCAGATGTTCAGGTAGACCTTCACCGGCCCGGCCGGCACCTTTACCCGCTCGCTCCGCACCAGCACTCCATCCACATACCACGTCACCCGCCCCGGCTCGCACTTCATCTGATAGGTGTGATAACCCGCAAGCTTGCCGCCGCCAGGCAGCGGGCGGAGCAGCGGTGAGCCGGCGCCGAGCGGCTCGTTGGCGTAGACGTTGGTGTGGAGGTTATTGCCGCCAGTGGCGATCTGGTTGCTGAGCAATTCGGTATCCACTTCGTCGTGGTTGGTCCCGCCCGGCTTGAGCATGTACAGGAACAGCCCGCCGACCACGCCGCCGGGTATCGGCGCGTTGAGCTTCGCCCGGATCTTCACATCCAGACCCGTCCCGATTTTGAAGGTCTTGTTGCTGATCAGCTCCGTCCCGTAGAACGAGAACCCTGTCGGGTTGTACGTGTCCAGGGTCAGGTGGACCGCCCCGCCGCTGACATGCGGCGGCGAGGCGTTCTGCGCAACGGCCAGTTGCGTCCGCCCCAGGTAGGTGCTGCCATCCGGCGTCCAGGTGGGGATGTGCCAGATATTTCCGTTGACGCTCTGCCCGCTGAAGTCGTCCTGCATCAGCACGGTCGTCGTGCCGCTGAGCAGTTGCCGGCTCTCCAGGCTTTCCATGCAGCAGATCATGGCGGCGATTATACCCGATTCCCCCGCGTGGTACCGGCAGGGCCACAATCACCCGGTTACGCGCAGAAAGCGGAGTACGTCAGCGGCTGGAAACAGAACCCGATGAATCAAGGCAGTCAATTTGGAATTGATCACTGACCCATCGCTGACCCGTTTTCCGCGTCTGAGGGCTGAGTGCTGAGTGCTGAGTCCTCAGTGCTGAGGGTGGCGGGGTGGCGGAAGCGGCGGAGAAGAATCTTTTTTGGCACGGATGGTGTGGGATGTCGGGCATAAAGGTCTCCCAGGAAATGGGTTGCGCGTTTGTAGTTGCGGGATGGGGTTGAAGAAAGCAGCGCCAAAGCGCCCCCAAAGCGCCGCCCGAATCTCCCCCAAATCGCGACCGAACCGTTCTTGGGGCCGGCGGGTTGCGAGGAAGAACGTTTTCGGCGGGGCCATTGGAGGGTGGGCATTGCATAAGGGTTTTGGCAGTAAGAGGTTGTGGTGATGCCGGGGCGGGGAGGAGCGGGGGAAGAAGCCGTCCTTTTCACGTCCAAAAGCCGTCCCGATCGGTTCCGGGCCGGACCCGGGGGAACCCACGGAGCAAACTCCGTGGGCGTTGAGGGGGAATGGGAATGCAGCAGGGCGAGGGGCGTATTCGGTTGAGAAAGAGCCGGTCGCCGGTGCGGGCCGGGAGGGATGTCCCTCCGTATATACCGGCGCGCTGCGCGCCCGGCGC
>JBIOJL010000021.1:0-27946 GCA_044450885.1 Tepidisphaerales bacterium | reverse complement strand
CCCGGCCCCCGCCCGCTCTTTTTTGCCCCCGCCCTCGGCGCCGCGGGCCCCCCCCCCCCCACCCCCCCCCCCCGCTACAGGGGGCAATTGCCAGAATCGGCGGGCACGCCCGCGGTAATCGCCGTGCGGAAATATTAGAGCTTTGGGGCCGGAAACAGCAAGGAAAATTTGCCGCAAGCGTGCAATAATCTCGAAGTCACGGCAACTTTCGGCCAGACCGCGTGTCTCTCTGGTTAAGACAGCCCGCGGCATGAATCTGGTGTCGCGTCGGGGAGGGCCGCATTCGGTGCGGCCGCGGCCGTGCGGGAGCACGACCCTCCCGAACATGTGGTCACGCCCTGTTGGGAAGAAGGAAAAAGATACCGGTGGCGCCGCGTCGTCAGATCCAATCCGCGATCCTGTTCCTGGCAGCGGTGGCTGCGGCGCCGGTGGTTTGTCGCGCCCAGACTGACGCCGCCGGCGGCCGCGACGTGCAGTCGCAACAGTCGGTGCTCCAGGAAGGCGCGTCCACGCTCCAGCAGCGCGAAGAGGCCGCCCGCCGCCTGGCCCAGCGCAACGCCCCGGACGCCAACCGCGCCCTGCTGACCGTGCTCCAGGATTTCAGCAACCGGGACGGCCAGATCGCCGTCGGCCGGGCGCTCGCCGGCCAGAGCCCGCCCGATCCCATGTTCTATGACGTGCTCTCCTCGCTGCTCGGGCAGGATCGGACGCTGACCGAATCCGCCTCGCAGGCCCTGGCAGCGTACAAAAACGCCAGGGCACGGGAGACGCTGAAACGATTTGCCGCCAATCTCGCCCAGCCGCGCGATTCCCGCACCGCCGTGGTCCGGGCCATGGGACGTCTGCTGGACAAGGAGACCGCCGCGACCCTGGTCGATCTCCTGCGCCAGGATGACAGCCCCATCATTCGCGATGCGGCCGCTGACGCTCTGATTGAAATGACCGGCCTTTCCCAGTTCGGCCACGATGCCCAGCGCTGGTCGCAGTGGTGGGAGACCACCCGCGCCCGCCCGGAATCTGAATGGACCGCCGACCTGCTCAACCGCAGCGTCGACCGTTTCGCCGAGACCGACCGCCGGCTCTCGCGGCTGCGCGAACGTACTGCGGCGCTGGTCCGCGACGAGTATCGCGCCAAGACCGACGCCGACAAGGCCGCGTTGCTCGTCAAACTGCTCCAGGACGGCTCCGAGGATCTGCGGATCGTCGGCGTCCAGCTCGTCTACGATGAAGTGTCGGTCGGCAAACCGATGCCCGCCGGGATATTCCAGGCCCTCCGCGCCCTGGTCGGCGACAGCGTCATTGATGTCCGCCAGCAGGCCGTCAAAACGCTCATGGCCGCCAATGATCCCGGCGCTGTCGATGCGCTGCTCGCCCAACTCGCCCAGGAAAAAGACCCCGACGTAACCGGCGCCATCCTCGTCGCCTTCGGGCCGTCCCACGACCTCCGCACCGTCGATCCCCTGCTCTCGCGGCTGGGCGACGATTCCTTCACCATCGCCCGTTCCGCCGCCGAAGGGCTCAAGGGACTGGCGCCCGAACTGGCCAAGCGGGCCAACACCGAACTGGCCGCGAAAGTGGCCGCCGCCCTCCGCGCCCGCCTGCCGGACACCGCCGACAACGTGGCCGCCTCGCAGTTGCGCACGAGCATCGTCCAGGCCATGGCCGCGCTCGGCCAGCCCGGCCAACTCCGCGACTTCTACGACCTCATCAAACCCTCCGAAAAACTGGCCATGGTTCGCCGCGCCGCCCTGGGCGGCCTGCGCCGGATCGGCTCGCCCGATTCGGCCAACTTCATCCTCCAGTCCCTGTCCGACCCCGACCCCGGCGTCCGGCTCGATGCGGTCAGCGCCCTGGAATCCACCGCTTCCTTCGAGCATGCCGATGCGCTCGGCCGGCTGCTGGTCGAGAGCATCGAACGCGATAAGGATGTACGCGCGCGCGCCTGGGAGGTTCTGCAGAAGCTGCTGGAGAAAGGCGCGGTCGAGAGCCTGGCCGTCTGGGCCCGCAAGCCCGTGATCGAGAACGCCCCCGAGCGCAAGCTGGCCGTGCTCTCGATCATCGAGAAGAAACTGGAGGCCGGCAAACGGCCCGAACAACTCGCGCTCTACCGCCAGAACATCGGCGAAGTGCTGCTGGCGCTCAAGCGCCCCCACGAGGCCGCCGAAAAGTTCAAACTCGCGCTCGACTACTGGAAGACTTCGGGCGCCTCACCGGCCGTCCGCGAGCCGTCCACGCTGCTGCTGCTGGAGGCCATGTTGAAAGACAAGAGTTTCGCCGACGCCGCGACCTTCGCCGCCGAGGTGATCGCCGATTCCCAGGGCACCAGCACGCAGCCCATCTGGTCCAAGGTGCTCTCGGAACTCGAACGCCTGCGCACCCTCCGCGACTGGGACACCGCCCTCTCGCTGGTCCAGGCCATGCGCAAGGCGCCCTTCGGCGACCTCTACCTCCGGCGGTTGGACCAGTGGGAAAAAGACATTCAGCTCGCCCGCAACACCGGCGGCCGAAACTGGATCAGCCGCGAAGGCGAGCCGGCCGACTCGCTCTGGGCCTGTCTTTAGCCAAGCCGTGGTACCCGGAGCGAAACCCACGACAGTGGTTGATGCGCAGATCCTAAACCGCCGCCGCGTTCGCCTCGAGTTGTTCGACCGTCTTGCACCCCGGGATGATGCTGCTGATCGCCGGATTCTTGAGGCACCAGGCCAGCGCCCAGCGGGCCACCGGCACGCCCGGCGGAACTTCCTCTCGCACGATCCGCGCCACCTCGGCGAGCTTCGCGGCGACGTCGGCCGGGTTGTGCCCGCTCCGCCAGTCGTCGGCCGCGAACGTCGCCCCGGCCTTATACTTGCCAGAGAGATAGCCGGATGCGAGCGGCACGCGGGCCAGCACGCCGAGGTTCTGGCGCTGACACGATGGCAACACGGCCGCCTCGGCCTTGCGCTCCAGGCGGTTGTAGACCACCTGGATCACCTCGACATCGGCGCCCGCCGCTCCGTCGGTCTGATGCAGGTTGTCCGGCGGCGAGATGCTGGCGCCGATGTGGCGGATCTTGCCCTGCTGCGTTGCTTTCGCAAGCGCCTCGCGGAGCGGGATGTCGTCGAACTCGGAATTGCGCATCGAGTGATACTGGTAGATGTCCACGTAGTCGGTACACAGCGCCCGCAGGGAATCCTCGAGCTGTTGCATGACCTCCGGCGCCGAACGCGGTTCGGCGCGGTTCATGTGGCCCAGAAACTTGTGTCCGAACTTCGTGGCGATGATCCACCGGTCGCGCTGGCCGGCGATGGCCGGGCCCAGCAGCGACTCGGCCAGATGATCGCCATAGCATTCGGCCGTGTCGATGAGATTGATGCCAAGGTCGGCCGCGCGATGGACGATGGCCTCGACTTCCGCGACCGTGAACGACTTGCCCCACTCGCCGCCGAACTGCCAGGTGCCCAGGCCGATGACGGAAACCCTTAGATTGGTCTTACCGAGCATGCGGTATTGCATGGATTCAGATTAGGCGGGCAACAGGCAGTTGTCACTTGTCACTTGTCACTGGTCATTTGTCACTGGCCAAGTCAGCCCCGTCAGGCGCGGCACATGTTAGCCCACGGCGCAAGCCGTGGGACGAATCGGCGGAACAAATCCAAAGCCCTGGAAGGGCGAAAGAAGCGTTCTGTCGCCCCTCCGGGGCTACGGTTGACTGCCGAACTTGCCCCCCACGGCTTACGCCGTGGGCTAACGTCTCTCGCCCCTACGGGGCTCATTCCTTCGTTCCACACCGGTACACCCATGGCTTGCGCCATGGGCTAATATGTACCGCCCTTCCAGGGCTGGATGGTCATTGTTTTGCCCCCGACTTGTCCGGATACTTCGGCGGCTTGGGGGCCTCGATCGGCTTCTCCTGGATCTGTTTCTGCAGGTGAGCGATGGCCGCGTTGAGTTGGGCATCCTCGCCCTTGAACGTCGCATGCGGCAGATTGTCGACGACGACATCGGGATCGACGCCGTGGCCTTCGATCAGCCAGTTGCCCTCCGGGCCGAATACGCCTTCTTCGGCGGCCGAGGCGATGCCCTTGTCGACGAGGTAGTTCTCAAACGACAGCCAGATCTCGCCACCCCAGGTGCGGGTGCCAATGAGCGTCCCGAGCTTCAGCCGCTTGAAACCCTCGCTGAATGCCTCGCCATCCGACGCGGTAAACTCATCGCACAACACGACGACGTGGCCGCGGAAGGCATACTGCATGTTCGGCGTGGCGAAGTCGCTGGCCCGGTTGGACCAGAAGAACCACGCCTTGCGCAGCAGCCGGCCAAGAATCCAACTGTCGATGTTCCCGCCGCGGTTGTGACGCACGTCAATGATCAGCCCCGGCCGGTTCCACACGGGATAGAAACCCTTGGCCCACTCGGTGAAATTGTCGCCGCCCATGGCCCGCAGGTGGACGTAGCCGATCTGTCCCTTGCCCGCGTCTTCCACGGCCAGCCGGCGCGTGTACTCCCATTCGTGGTAGCGGAGCTGCGCGGCCGCCGCCGTCGACATCGGCGTGACGATCACCTCGCGCCCGGCCGCTCCGCCCGCGGGCTTGACGTGCAGCAGCACCTGCTGCCCGGCTTTCTGCCGCAGCAGGATGCCAATATCGGGCACACCCAGCGTCGCCCGCCCGTTGGCCTGCTCGATGACATCGCCCGGCTTGACGTGTACGTCGAGCTTCGCCAGCGGGCTGACCAGGTCCGGCTCGTCCGGATCCGAGCGATAGATCCGCTGCACGCGATATCCGCCGCCGGCCACATCCCGCTCCAGCACAGCCCCGAGCGAAGACGGCATCACCTTGTCATCGCCGCTGCGGATGTCGCCGCCGCGCACGAAGATGTGCAGCGCCGAGAGTTCGGAGACCAACTGGGCGATGAGATCGGACAACTCGGCGCGGTTGGTGACCCGATCCACCAAAGGCAGGTACTTGTCCCGCATCGCCTTCCAGTCGACGCCGTGCATGTTGCGGTCGTAGAAGTAGTCGCGCTCCATGCGCCAGGCGTCGACGAACATCCAGCGCCACTCCTGGCGCGGGGTCACCGAGAGGGCCCAGTGCGAGAGATCGACATCCTTCTTGGCCAAGTCCGCCGGCGCGGTCGCCGCGTCGATGATGTACAGTCCCGTCGCGGCCGATTCGTCTGCCTTCTGGATCAGTATCTTCTTTCCATCCTGCGACATCTCGAAGCGCTTGATGTCGGCAACGACGGTCTTGGCCTCGATGTTCTCGTTGGCGATCTCCAGCGCCATCAGCGAACTCTTCTTGGTATCCGATGGCGTCGAAAGCCAGAAGAGGGCTTTCTCGTTCGCCGCCAGCGCGCTGTAGTTCCCCGGCGGCACCGGCGCCTTGATGAGCCGCGACTGGATGCCCGCCAGGTCGATCCTCACCTCAGCCGTCGGCCGGGTCGTCGGGCGGCTCTGCGCTGTCGGCTGCGTCGCGGCCGGGCGGGTTGCCGGCGATTCCCTGGCATCGGTCTGCAATTCGTCCTTGGGAGCGAACGGCGACCGCGTGGCCGATTCGGTCAGCGCCACCAGATAGATCTGCGTCTTCTTGTCCAGGAACGGCTCCGGCTGATAGCTTCCCCACGGCGAATCCACCACCGACTTGAGGTTCCGGTTGGACAGCAGATATAGCCATTTGCCATCGGCGCTCCAGGCGGGGCTGAAGCTGTCGAAGCGGTCGCTGGTGACATTGGTCACCGCGCTGCCGGCGACGCTGTAGAGCCGCACCTGGTGGAAGAGGTTCTCCGTCCACGCGGCGTAGGCCAGCCACTTGCTGTCGGGCGACCAGCGAAGGTCGCTGAAGCTGTCCACCTTCGATTCGTCGATCTTTCGGTTCACTTTCTTCTCGACGTCGAAGATCCACAACCGCAGGTTCTTGTCGTGGTGGGCGATGTATTTGCCATCCGGCGAGGGGACTCCCTCCCAGCGGAGCACGTCGCCGTCGCTGGTGAGTTGCTCCGCTTCGCCGACGCCGTTGGCCGGGAGTTTCCAGAACTCGATCTCGCCGGTTTCATCGGAGAGGGCCAGGATATGTTTGCCCTCCGGCAGGAAGCGGGCATCGCGATAGCGCACGCCCTCCCTGGTCGCAACCTCCACGAACCGCCCCTGCCGGCTCGGCGCGACGAACACGCGGCCGCGGGCCGTCAGCACCACGCTGTGCCCGTCCGGCGCGATGTGGGCGGCCGTCAGGTAATCCAGCGGCCGCTTGATCCAGTGTTCGCGCATCTGGTCGAGATCCGATTCCAGGGTGATGGAGACAAGCTGGTCGCGGTCGGCCGCGATGTCGTACAGGTGCAGGTCGGCGCCGAGTTGATAGACGATCCGCCCTTCCGAAAGCGATGGCGTGGCCACATCCCAGCCGTTGTGTTTCGTGTGCTGCTTGAGGTCGCCGCCGTCGGGCTTCATGGACCAGAGGTTCATGGTGGCGTCGCGGTCGGAGGCGAAGTACACGCGCCCGGACCACCACATGGGACATTTGCTGGTGCCGGGAAAACCGGCTGTGAGCGGCACCGCCTCGGCATCGCCGTCGGCGAACTTCCAGATGTTCTGCGCGGTGCCGCCCTTGTAGCGTTTGGTGTGGCTGCCCTGGTGCGGCAGGCGCGTGAAGTAGAGCGTCTTGCCCGAATCGTCGTAACCGCCGTCGGCCGCCTGCGCCAGCGGCACCGGCGTGCGCACGGCCGCCGCATCTTTCCGGCCGATGTCGAGGGTGAACAGTTGCACATCGGGCAGCGTGGACTGCGCGCGCGTGGCCGCGAGCACTTTGCCATCGCGCGTCCAGCCGACCACCGCGAGCGTCTCGCCGTCATAGGTCCGCCGCGTCGGCAGTCCGCCCGCCAGCGGCATGGTGTAGACCTCGGCCGGACCTTCATAGTGGCCGACGAAGGCAACCGTCTGTCCATCGGGCGAGATCGCCGGCGTTGATTCCTCGGCCGGGTGGCTGGTGATCCGCGTGGCTACGCCGCCGGCGGCAGGCACTTTCCACAGGTCGCCTTCGGCGACAAAGACGAGGGTGTCCTTGTGGATGGCGGGTTGCCGGTAGTAACCCACCGGGGCGGCCGACACGGCACGGCTGACAATTGCCAGAATCAGGACTACGACGAACAAGGGCACCCGGGCTCGGACGATCAACATGGCAACTCCTGTCCTGCGTGAGGCGACAACGGCACAACGACCCAAGTTCTTCGCCCATGCTCCTGCACGGCCGCGGCAGCGTGGACTGCGGCCCTCGGGTGATCATCCTTCGGCCCCGACGAACGAAGGAAGAAGGAAGCGTTCTTCCGCCCCTCCGGGGCTCATGAAATGCCGACGCCGATTCTCCCATGGCTGACGCCATGGGCTAATCTCTATCGCCCTTCCAGGGCTGGACGCCGACGCCGGTAGACTGCGACGGTGGTCACACCCAGCAGCCCAGCTATATGCCCACAACGAACTTGCCCAGCGTGGCGGCCGCCATGGCGTGCTTCAGGGTATCGGTGACCTGGCCGGCGAGCAGTTTGATGGTGTAGGTGCCGTTGCCGGTTTTGGCCCACTTGCCTCCCGGGGGCGTGATCTTGTAGGTGACGGTGACGACGGCCGGATTGCCGCTGGCGGGCGTGCGGGAGACGAACTTGGCGGCCTGCGTGAACCCGCGCGGGCCGACGACCTGGATGTCGCCGTTGCCCAGGGTGGAACCGAGGACCGCCGTGTCGTCGGTGTAGGTGACTTTGAAGGTGTAGCTCGTGCCGCCGGCGCGGGTGACGTTGGCGGGGGTGACCAGCGTGGCACGCGGCGGCGTGGTGTCGGGAATGTTGACGGTCAGCGTGCCCAGGGTCCTGGCGGCAACGGTATTGCCCAGCGTATCGGAAACCTGCCCGGCGACGAGAGACACGGTGTAGGCGCCGTTGTTGGCGTGGCCAAAGGGCGCGGTGAGGCGATAGGTGGCGGCGCGCGGCGAGCCATTGCCGGGGGCGTTCACCGAGACCAGGGTCGCCAGTTGCGAGAAGCCGTTCGGGCCCGTCACCCGCACGGCGCCCGTGCCCAGCGAAGAGGCCAGCACGCCGGTGGCGTCGGTGTAGGTGACGATGAAGTTGAAACTGCCGGCAGCCTTGGCCAGCGTGGCGGAAGTGAGGGCGGCCGCGGGCGGCGTGGTGTCGGGAATGTTCACGATCAGCGTGCCCAGCGTGGCGGCGGCGACGGTGTTGCCGAGCGTGTCGGACACCTGCCCGGCCACCAGGGCGACGGTGTAGCTGCCGTTGCTGGCCTGCACCCAGTTGCCCGCGCGGGTGAGGCGATAGGTGGCCGTGCGTGGCGAGCCGTCGCCGGCCGTGTCCACGGAGACAAACACGGCCTGCTGCGAGAAGCCGCCGGGGCCGGTCACCAGCACATCACCCGTCTTCAGCGAGGAAGCCAGCACGGCGGCGGCATCGGTGTAGGTGACGGTGAAATCGAATGTTGCTGCGGCGGCGGTGAGAGTGGCGGGGTTGAGGGTGGCCGCCGGCGGCGTGGATTCGGGAATGTTGACAGTCAGCGTGCCGAGAGTCTGCGCGGCGACGGTATTACCCAGCGTATTGGAGACCTGCCCGGCCACGAGTGCAACCGTGTACGCGCCGTTGTCGGCGATGCTCCAGTTGCCCGGGGTGTGGGTCAGCCGGTACGTCGCCGTCCGCGGCGAGCCATTGCCCGGCGTATTGACCGAAAGCAGCGCCGGCTGCTGGAAGAAACCGTTCGGGCCGGTCACCTGCACGTTTCCCGTGCGCAGGGATGAGAAGAGGACGGCGGTGGCATCCGTGTAGGTGACGGTGAAGTCGAAAACGGCGGCGGCGGCGCTCAGAGTGGCGGGGTTGAGCGTTGCCGTGGGCGCCGTGGGGTTGGGGATGTTGATGGTGATCGTGCCCACGGTCTGGGCGCTGACGACATTGCCCAAGGTGTCGGAGACCTGTCCGGCCACGAGGGCGACGGAATAGGCGCCGTCCTGGGCAAAGGTCCAGTTGCCCGAGGTCGGTGTCAGGCGGTAGGTGGCAGCGCGGGGTGTGCCATCGCCGGGAGTGTCGACGGAAACCAGCGCGGGATGTTGCGAGAAACTGGCGGGACCGGTGACCAGCAGATCGCCCGTGCCCAGGGAGGAGGCAAGCACGGCGGTCGCGTCGCTGTAGGTGATGGTGAAATCGAACGCCGCGGCCGAAGTGGTCAGCGTGGCGGGTGTGAGGATGGCGGTCGGCGGCGAGGTGTCGGGGATGTTGACGGTGACCGTGCCCAGAGTCTGGGCGGGCGCGGTATTGCCCAGCGTGTCGGACACCTGCCCGGCCACGAGAGAGACACTGTAGGCGCCGTTGTTGGCGTGGCCCCAGGAACCGATCGGAGGCGTCAGACGGTAGGTGGCCGTGCGCGGCGAGCCGTTGCCGGACGTGTTGACCGAGACCAGCACCGGCTGCCGGGAGAAACTGTTGGGGCCGGTGACCAGCAGGTTGCCGGTCTTCAGGGAGGCATAGAGGACAGCCGTCGCATCCGTGTAGGTGACGGAGAAATCGAAAGATGCCCCGGCGGTGGTCAGCGTGGCGGGATTCAGCGTGGCAACTGGCGGGCTGGTGTCGGGAATGTTGATGGTCAGCGTGCCCAGCGTCTGGGCGGCAACGGTATTGCCCAGCGTGTCGGAAACATGGCCGGCCACCAGCGCGACGGTGTAGGCGCCGTCGTCGGCAAAGCCCCAGTTGGCCCCAGGCGGGGTCAGGCGGTAGGTGGCCGTGCGCGGCGAACCGTCGCCGGAGGTGTTCACCGAAAGCAGCACCGGCTGCTGGGAGAAGTTGTTCGGACCGGTCACCTGCACGCTGCCGGCGCCCAGCGACGAGGCCAGGACGGCGGTGGCATCCGTGTAGGTGATGGTGAAGTCGAATGTGGCGGCAGGCGCAGACAGAGTGGCCGGCGTGAATGCGGCCGTGGGCGGGTCGGTTTCGTGGATGTTGATGGTGACCGTGCCCAGGGTCTGGGCGGTGACGGAATTGCCCAACGTGTCGGAAACCTGGCCGGCCACGAGGGCCACGCTGTAGGCGCCGTTCTGGGCGAGGCTCCAGTTGCCGGAAACGGGCGTGAGGCGGTAGGTGGCGGTGCGCGGGGTGCCGTCGCCGGGAGTGTCCACGGAAACCAGCGCCGGCTGCTGCGAGAAACTGTTCGGGCCGGTGACCAGCAGGTCGCCGGTGGCCAGCGATGAGGCCAGGACGGCGGTGGCATCCGTGTAGGTGACGGTGAAATCGAAGTTGGCGGCGGGCGTGGTCAGGGTGGCGGGGTTGAGCGTGGCGGCCGGCGGCGCGAAATCGGAGTTGGCGTTGAAGCTCAGGGTGTAGAGCGTGTTCTGGGTGGCCGCGTTGTCGCGCTGGACAAGGACATAGTAGACGCCGGGGGCGAGGGTGTGCGTCATGGTGGCGCTGGTGGAGGTCATTGTGGAATCCACGACGTCGCTGAGGTCGCCGTTGTTGTTGACATCAAAGAAGAGGAAGAGATCGGTGGCGTCGGAGAGGCCCGAAAGCGTGAGCGTGAAATGGCTGGTGGCAGCGATGGTGAACTTGTAGTAGTCGAGCGTGTTGGTGGAGCCGATGGCGCCGTTGAAAACCTGGGTGCCGGCGAGCGTGCCAATGTCCCGGGCCGCGGCCGGAGAGGAACCGGCGATGGAAACGACGAACGAACCGATGGATCCGGGCTGGATGTAATTGCCGGTGGTGTCGGCCACCTGGTTGGGTTGCATGACGACCTGGTAGACGCCGTTCTCGAGCCCGTTCCAACCGCCGACGTAGTCCGAGTCGATCTGGTAAGTGGCCGTGCGCGGGGTTCCGTCGGTGGCATTGTCGACGTAGAGGAACGTGGCCGGGTAGTCGAAGCCGTTGGGCCCGGTGACGCGGAGGTCGTTGCTGTCCAGGGTGCTGGTGCGGAGGGCGCCATTGGCCGTGTAAGTGACGGTGAAATTGTAATGGACGCCGATCTCGGTGGTGATGGGGTTGGCGGTGAGAGTCGGGATGGGGGCCTGCAGGGTGGTGCCGCCGGGGATGAAGTTGCCGTTGGTGTCGCCCACCTGATTCGGCTGGATGGTCAACAGGTACGGGCCGGCCGGAATGACGCCGGCGCTGGTGACGCGGTAGGTGGCGGTGCGGACGGCGCCGTTGACAGGGTTGTCCACCGAGACGAACTGCACCGGGGAAGTGAAGGCGCCGGCGGTAAGGATGAGGTCGTTGGAATCGAGCGTGGAGACATCGACGGCGATATCGTCGGCGTAGCGCACGCTGAAGGTGAGCGTGTGGGCGTCAGGATAAAGCTTGAACGCCCCGACCGTGGCGACGGGCGGGCCGGCCGGGGGCACGACCGTGGGACGATAGTTGGCGACGATCGGCGCGGTCTGGGCGAAGGTGCTGGCGAGGTCGGCCGCGTTGGGCTGGCCGATGGGGACACCGGTGGGGACGCCCTGGTAGAGGACGTTGGGGTTGGAGAAGTAAGGGATGGTGGTGCCGGGGTCGTAGGCCATGATGTCGTGGTAAACCACGCTATCGTTGCCGGTGAAGCGATAGCCGTAGGCGTAGGGGAAGATCGGCGTCCCGCCGCCGGCGGCGGCAACGGTTTGGCGGTCGTGGTCGGCGCCGAGGTTGTGGCCGGTTTCGTGGGCAAGGGTGTAGTCGGGCGCTCCAGCGTACGCCGCACCGACGACGGAGAATGCCTGGGTGTCGTTGTTGGGGTCGTTCAGGTTCAGCATGACGTCGCCGAGGCCGGTGGTGTCCACGTTGCCCGGAGCGACGACGATGTTGGTGAACAGAGAAACAAGGTCGGCGCCGTAGGTATCGCGGAGAGCATGGACGGAATCCATGTAGCCATCGTTGGTCCCCTCGAGTCGGGTGAGATCGGTCTCGATGTTGCCGCTTTCGGTGTAGTTGACCAGTTCGGTGTGGACCAGGCGCATGCTGATGTTGATCTGGCTGTTGGCGTAGGCCTGGTTGGTGTCGGTGACGGCCTGCTGGATTTCGCTGACCATGGCCGCGTCGCCGCCCGCGGCGGTGCGCGCGGCCGGGGTGTAGACGACCAGCAGGTCGATGACCGTGCCCGCGCCTCCGGAAAGGAGGCGGCGGTCTTCGAGGGCTTCGATGAGAAAGGACGTCTTCCGGCGTGTCAGTTTCACAGCGATTCTCCAGCTTGGGGCGCAGCACAAGGTATCTTAGTATTATCGGCGGATTTGGGGAAGAACAAAAAGGTGACCCGATGGCTGGAGGAATGTCGAATGACAAAGCTCGAATGACGAGAGAATGCCCAATGCTCAAATGACGAAGAATGGAGCCGCCAGCGCCCATTTGGCATTCGTCATTGGCCATTCTCTCGTCATTCGTCATTCGTCATTCGTCATTCGTCATTGCGCCGCAGCAAGACGTTGCCACAATGCCTACCACAGCAAATCCGCGCCCTTGAACACCGGACCGTCGGTGCAGGCGAGGCGGTAACACCAGTCGCGCCCCGCCAGCGGGGGGCGGGCGGAATCGGGCTTCTTGACCTTGATCACGCAGCTCTGACATGTGCCCATGCCGCAGGCCATGGATCGCTCCACGGCGACCTGGCACTCGATGCCCCGCGTGGCGGCGATCTCGGCCACGCGCTTCATCATCGGCTCGGGGCCGCAGGTGTAGACAACACACGTACGGCGGCGATCGTCGGGCAATCCATCCAGATATCGTTCCAGGGCCTGCGTCACCAGGCCGCGGAAGCCGCAGGAGCCGTCGTCGGTGGTGATGACGGCGGGAACGCCGCAGCGGGCGAATTCCTCCACGCACAGCGATGGGGAGCCGCGATCAACGATCGCGGCTGCAGATGGGTCGCCCACGATGTCAGCGCGGACGGTCAGGGCCAGCAGCCGCCGGGTGGTGGCGCCGCAGAAGGCAACAGTGCTGACGCCGCGCAGCCAGTTTGCCAAATAGAGCATCGGCGGAATGCCCACGCCGCCGCCGACCACCACGGCCAGGCCGCCCGGGGGCGGCGGCTCGAAGCCGATGCCCAGGGGTCCGATCACCTGCACGGCATCGCCCGCGGAAAGTTTCGCCAGCCAGTCGGTGCCGACGCCGACCACGCGCTGGATGATCTCCAGTTCGACGCCGCCGGCAACATCGCGCCGGCCGGCCAGCGAAAACGGCCGCCGCAGGACGGCCAGCGGCCCGGCCAGTTCCACGCCGGTCAGGCGGGGCATTTCATCCGGAAGCCAGTCGAGTTCGCGATCGGCGAAGCGCTCGCCGGAGAGATCGCGGCAGGCGATCTGAATGAACTGCCCGGCGCGGCTGGGTGGGAACTGCGGCAGACGGAGCAGGAGACGGTAGTGCTCGTCGCAGATGCGGCTGTTGGCGGCGACGGTGGCAAGAAACTGCCCGGGATGATTTGCGGCTTGACTATCGGCCATTGGCTGGTGTCGAGTCCCCCAAAAAAAGACTTCCGGAGGGGTGGCTCCTGTCCACCTCCGGAAGTGCGCCACGGCGCTGAGCCGCGAGAACGGAGATTAGTTTGGTCAACATCTGCCTCATCAACCCGGCCGGGACTATACCTATACCGAGGCGCGATTGTCAATCGAGGGAATACGAGAAATTCTAATCGCTATAATGCATGTAAAATGTTAATTAATAAGCAGATATAATTATTACATTATTTATTTGATGTTTGGGCAGGCCCGTGCGGGTTGGGAGGTTCGGCGGGCGTTATAAACAGCCCTTTTCCCATGGTCGGGCCGCGGGTTCTGTTGGTGTTTGCATCGCGGGAGCCGGAAGAGCGGTGGCCGCCAGTCGGCCAAGGGCTGGGCAGACGCGGAAGTAACCCGTTATTGTCGCGACAGTTATAGAATGGATGGTGGAGGCAAGAGCGATTGTCGGTGCTCCACGGGCAAGCGTATTTGCCCAAGCCACCCGAGCGAGCCCATGATTCACTTGGCTGGGAACCGCGATCAGCGATCGCGGCTACAACAAAGATCACGGGTACGCCAGGAATCGCGGTTACGGTGGCGATCGTGGGCGCAGCACTGGCAACTCTTCGCCGCAAAGTTTAACCTCAGCCACATGCCAACCGATCCAAAGAACCTCCCACGTCGACAACTGTTCAAAACCGCGGCCTTTGCCGGGACGACCCTGCTCGCGCCGGGTGCCAACGCGGCCGAGAATCAGGCACCCTTCTTTACGCCAGTCGATCCGCAGAAACTGACCGAACACGCCGGGGCCGCGGCGGGGCTGCCGGATCTTCGGCCGGCACGGTGGCTCTGGTATCCCTCAACGCGATGCCTGCCTTCAACCGTCGTCCTGTTTCGTCGCACTCTGGAACTGCCGGCCAAGCCCCGGCGCGCGGCCGGATGGATTCTCGGCTCGTCGCGGTATCACCTGTTCGCGAACGGGGAGCGCATCCAGTTCGGGCCGGCGCCGAGTGATCCGCGGTATGAGGAAATCGATCCTGTCGATTTGACGGCGGCGCTGCACGCCGGGAAGAACACGCTGGGGGCGCAGGTGCTCTACTATGGCCACGGCGACGGAACCTGGCCGATCGGCAAGCCGGGGTTTCTCTTCTGGCTGGAGATCGAACACGCGGACGGCCGGAAGGAGACGCTCGTAACGGACCACGCCTGGCGCGTACACTTGTGCCGCGCCTGGCGGCCGGGGCAGTACAAGCGCTGGTATCTGCGGGCGTTTCAGGAGGACTTTGACGCGCGGCTGTATCCGTATGGATGGACGGGGAACGAGTTCCCGGAAAACGCGGACTGGATCGCGCCGATGCAGATTCCCGGCGAGGCCAACCGGCCGCCGCTGGCGACGGGGTATTACGAATATGTGCTGGATATCGGCGCGGGTTCGGCGGAGTTGCGCCCGCGGAGCATACCGATGCTGCGGGAGACGCTGGTGCCGGTCAAAGGGCTGGCCGAGTCGATGTTCATCGAGTGGACCCGGCCGGCGGAAGAGTATTTCGAGTGTCAGCCGCCCGACTGCTTCAAGGCGGATCGCACGGCAGCGGCGAAACCGGCCGGCGGCACATGGGAAGTGGAACTCGATGGCAAACGGGCGGCCGCGCTGACATTTGAACTGGCCGAGCAGATCGTCGGCTGGCCATACTTCACCATCGAGGCGCCGGCCGGAACGATCGTCGAACTGATGGTCCACGAGGCGCACGCGCCCGGCGGACCGGCGCTGCTGAATACGCACTTCAATGCCTGGACGCGTTTCGTGTGCCGCGAAGGCGTGAACCGGTTCGAGACGTTCGACTTCGAGAGCCCGCGCTGGATGCAGTTGCACATCCGGGGCGCCAAAGGGCGAGTGGTGGTGCGTGATGTCGGCGTGCGGCGGCGAATGTTCCCCTGGCCAAACCAGCCACAGGTGAAATGCTCCGACCCGGCCATCCAGACGACCCTGGATGCATCCATCAACACGCTGAACAATTGCGCCCAGGAGACGCTGGTGGACGGCATGGGGCGCGAGCGCCAGCAGTACAGCGGCGACGGCGGCCACCAGCTTCACGGCGTGGTCTACGCCTTCGGCGAGACGCGGCTACCGGGGCGGTTCATCCGCACGTTTTCGCAGGGGATGACGCTCGACGGCTATTTCCTGGACTGCTGGCCGGCCTACGACCGGCTGGCCCGGCTGATGGAGCGGCAGGTGGGGTTGACGATGTGGGGGCCGCTGCTGGACCATGGCATCGGGTTTAACTTCGACTGCTACTATTACCATTTATATAGCGGCGACCTGCGGCCGCTGACCGAGGCCTATCCCCGGCTGCTGCGGTTCGCGCAGTACCTGGCAAACATGCGGCGCGAGGATGGGCTGTTGCCGGTGGAGAACATCGGCGTGCCCGCCGTGTGGATGGATCACCAGGCGTATCGGAACCAGCGCGACAAGCAGTGCGCGTTCAACCTCTATGCGGCCGCCATGCTGGAGAATGCGTTGCCGGCGATCGCGCGGGCGTTCGGGGACGCGGCCAACGAGCAGTCGGCCCGGAAGCTCGGCGCGGGGCTGCGCGAGGCGACCGTACACAAGTTCTGGAGCGATGGCCTGGGGTTGTTCATCAACAATCCCTGGGACGCCAAGGGCTCGCCGCGGACGTGCGACCGCTCGCTGGCGACGGCAGTGCTGTTTGACCAGTGTCCCGGCGGCAAGTCGGACAAGGTCATCCAGACGCTGGTCGAGGCGCCGGCGACGATGGGGCAGTCGTATCCGTGCAACGCCGGCTGGCGCTACTGGGCCCTGGCCAAGGCCGGCCGGGTGGACGTGGTGCTGAAGGCCCTGCGCCAGCGCTGGGCGACGATGGGCTCGGTGCGGCTGAACAACACCTTGCAGGAGGATTGGGCGGCGCAGCCGGATTCCGGGGCGCAGTGGAGCCACTGCGCCGTCGTGCCGCTGTATTTCATGTACATGAGCGTGGCCGGCATCCGGCCGCTAGCGCCGGGTTTTGCGCGATGTGAGATTCGCCCGCAACTGGCCGACCTGGAAAGTCTGGAACTGCGCGTGCCGACGCCGAGGGGCGTGATCGAGTTCAGCGGCCGGGGTAAGGCCGGTGATCGCACCCTGGGGTTGCGATTGCCGGAGGGCGTGGAAGGCGAGTTGGTGCTCGATCCGCGTGAAAAGCCGCAACTGGAGGCGATTGGGAACGGGCGGTACAAGTTGCCTCGCGGGCAGGAGGTCGTCGTGCGTTGCACGGTACCGGCCGGCTGAGGAACGCGATCCTTCCTCCGAGCCACGCAGTGGCGCTACACGTTAGCCCAGGGCGTAAGCCGTTGGGAGAATGTTGCGGAATGGAGCCTAAGCCCCGCACCGCTGGGGCGACAAAAATTGGGACGTGATCTCCATTCCACGGGTTGCGCTGCGCTTCACCCGTGGCTGGAGGCCGCGACCCCTTCGGGGTCGGTACCCGCAATCGGCGATCGCGGGTACGCTTATTTGGCAACATTGGCCGCGGGAGCGCTTGCAGCCGGTTTGCGGTTCAGGAAGGCCAGCGAGGACGCTGGCCCCGCTGGCTACACGGCCGGAGCCGGGCCGGCGAGCGTCGCGTATTCTTCCAACGCCGAGCGGTCGCCGCTGAGGACGACGTCGATGTCGCGGCGGATGTTGGGAAGTTGTGTCTGGATGAAACGCCGGGCGACGGCTTTCTTGCGGTCGCTGGCCGCTGCCTGTTGCAGGAAGAGGTGGCCGACGAGAACGGCGATGGCGCTGTCGACCAGACGGCGGCCGTGGAGGTCCATGTATTCGGCGCCTTTTTCCTTGACGAAGGCGACGGCTTTGAGGACCAGCGCCTTGCCTTCGTCGAGCTTGGACTTGAGGGCGACGAGCGTTTCGTCGCTGCTCTTGAACTGCTGTTCGTAGGACTCGATGGCTTTCTCGAATGCGCCGGAGCAGACGCCGCGGACGGCCGCGACGACCTGAAGCTGGCTGGTGCCTTCGTAGATCGTGGTGATGCGGGCGTCGCGGAGGAGACGCTCGGAGGGATAGTCCTGCATGTAGCCGGAACCGCCGAGGACCTGGATGGCGTTGGTGGACACGGTAACGCACATCTCGGATGCGTAGTATTTGCTCATCGGGGTGAGCATGCCGTTGAGACGCTTCCAGGTGCGGGCGTCGTTCTTGCGGCGCTTCAGCTCATCCGGATCCTTGGGCGGGTTGAGTTCGACGATGCGGAGGTTGTTGTTTTCGAGGTCGCAGATGCGGGCGGTTTCGTAGGTCAGGGCGCGGGCGGCCTCGATGTGGATCTTCATGTCGGTGACGAGTTCGGCGACGGCCGGCAGACGCTCGATGGCGACGCCAAACTGCTTGCGGGTGCTGGCGTACTTGCGGGCGACGCGGAAGGCGGCCTCGGCGATGCCGAGCGACTGGGCGGCGATGCCCACGCGGGCGCCGTTCATGAGGCTGAAGACATAGCGGATGAGGCCCATCTGCCGATCGCCGATGAGCTTGCCGGGCGCGTCATCATAGACCAGCTCGCAGGTGGGCGAGCCGTGGATGCCGAGCTTCTCTTCGAGATGGCGAACCTTGATGCGCGGCGACCGTTCGTTGAGGAACAGCGACAGTCCGCGGCCGTCCTTGCTCTCGGGTTCGGATCGGGCCAGCGTCAGCAGGATCTCGCCGCAGCCGTTGGTGATGAAGCGCTTGACGCCGTTCAGCCGCCACTGGCCGTCTTCATCCTGCCAGGCCTTGAGGGCCACGGCCTGGAGATCGGAGCCGGCGTCGGGTTCGGTGAGGACCATGGCGCCGGTCAGTTCGCCGGTGGCAAAACGGGGCAGGTACTCATCCTTGATCTTCTGGTCGGCGAAGGCGTTGATCGTCTCGGCGATGCCCTGGAGGCCGAAGAGGTTCATCAGCGAGGCATCGGCCCGGCTGACGATTTCGTTGGCCATGGTGTAGACGACGCTGGGGCAGTTCAGCCCGCCGTATTGACGCGGCAGCGTGAAGCCCATGAGGTCGGCCTGGCCGAGCACGCGGAGGTTTTCCTTGACGAGCGGATTGAGCGTGACGGTGCCGTCGTCGTTGAGGGAGTTGCCCTCGTGGTCGATCTGCTCGGTGCGCGGGGCGATGTGGTTGGCGGCGATGTCGCCGACAATACCGAGAATGCGGCGGTAGTTGTCGATGGCGTCGGCGGCATCGACGGGCGCGTACTCCTGCCCAGGGCCGGTCGCGCCGGCGAAGTTGTCCTCCTGCACGGCGGCGATCTGCGCCAGGTCGAGGTGTTTGAAAAGGAACTGGATGTCTTCGTTATCGGTAAAGAAATTTGGCATATTGGGTGCCTCTGGTATCCGTGTCACTTGTCATTTGTCACTGGTCACTTGCCATGCGTCGCTTGCCAGTGACAAGTGACCAGTGACAAGTGACAAATGACCTACCCTCGATCCCGAATCGCCTTGATCATCGTGGGGATGATCTTGTTGAGGTCGCCGACGATGCCGTAGTGGGCGACGCCGAAGATGGGGGCTTCCTTGTCCCAGTTGATGGCGATGATCTTGGCCGATTCTTCCATGCCGGCCCGGTGCTGCACGGCGCCGCTGATGCCGCAGGCGACATAGAGTGCGGGGCGGACGGTGGTGCCGGTCTGGCCGACCTGGTGGTCCTTGCTGACAAAGCCGCTGTCGACGGCGGCGCGGCTCGCGCCCACGGCTCCGCCCAGCACGCCGGCGAGGTCGTGGATCAGTTTGAAGTTATCCTTGGACCCGACGCCGCCGCCGCCGGCGACGATGATGCGGGCGCCCTTGAGGTTGACCTTGCGCTTCTCGCGGACGCGCTCGATCAGCTTGACCGACTGCTCGAAATCGCTGAACTCCATCTTCTCTTCGATGATCTGCCCCGAGCGCCGCGGGTCGCCTTCGCCCAGCCGCATGACGCCTTCGCGAACCGTGGCCATCTGCGGCCAGCGGTCGTAGTTGATGATGGTGGCGATGATGTTGCCGCCGAAGGCCGGGCGGATCTGCATCAGCAGGTCTTTGTACACGGTCTTGGTGCGCGGGTCGGTGTAGTCGCCGATCTGCAGGTCGGTGCAGTCGGCCGTCAGCCCGGCCCGCATCTCGGAGGCGATGCGCGGCGCCAGGTCGCGACCCATGGGCGTAGCGCCGTACATAACGATCTGCGGCTTGTACTTGGTGACGAGCTGGCACATCACGCGGGCGTAGGGCAGCGTGCGGTAGTATTCCAGCCGGGTGTCATGGGCGTAGTAAACCTTGTCCACGCCATGGGCGATCAGCCGATACGACAGCTCGCGCACGTTCCAGCCGGCCAGCACCGCGCCGACCGGCACGCCGAGCCTGTCGCCGAGTTCGCGCGCTTTGCTGCAGAGCTCGAGCGCCGTTTCGCTGAGATGCTCATCTTCCTGCTCGGCGAAAAGCCAGACTTCGCCTTTTGGGTTGGGGTCAATCATTTTGGTTAGTTCGTAGTCAGTGGTCCGTAGTCAGTAGTCAGTAGGGTGTGCTTCAGCACACCATCTGCTCTCGCCGCGCTTAACCAAGCGTGTGGTCCACGATCAACTCATGCACCATCTTCCGGATGCCTTCTTCGGTGTTGGGAACCTCGGTGTAACCTTCCTTGCTGAGCACGATCGACTGCACGCGATGGACCTTGGTGGGCGATCCGGACATGCCGCACCATTGCAGGTCGGCCGCGATGTCGTCGAGGTTCCATTGTTCGATGAGCAGGCCGGCGGCCTTGAATTTCTCGACGCGTTTGGCGACTTCGGCATCCTTTTCCGGCTGGGCGGCCGCGGGCATGGCGGCGGTGACTTCGTTGACGATCTCGCCGGTAGACCGGACCCGCTTGGCTTTCATCACGCGCTTGGCAGCGGCCGGGCGGGTTTCGTTGGCGGTGTCGAGGACGGTCAACAGCGCCGGCAGGCGCGTCTCCAGCACCTCGTAACCATTGCCGACGTTGCGGCGGACGCGGATGGTCTTGCCCGAGAGGTCGGCCAGCCGCTCGTAGTACGTGATCTGCGGCAGACCCAGTTTTTCCGCCAGTTGCGGCCCGACCTGGGCGGTGTCGCCGTCGATCGCCTGGCGGCCGGCGAAGACCAGATCGTAGTTGCGGATCTTCCGCACCGCCTGGCTGAGGATATAGCTGGTGGCCAGCGTATCGCTGGCGGCCGCCCGGCGGTCGGAGATGAGGATCACCCGGTCGGCGCCGCGATAGAGGCACTCGCGCAGCACCTCGCAGGCCGCCATCGGGCCCATGGTGATCGCGGTGACAGTGCCGCCGAACCTGTCGCGGATTTGCAGGGCCGCCTCCAGGGCGTGGAGATCGTCGGGGTTGAACACGGCTGGCAATGCCCCGCGATTGACCGTGCCGTCGGCCTTCATGGCATCGCCGGTGATGTTGGCAGTATCCGGCACCTGTTTGACGCAGACAATTGAATCGTAGCCCAAGGGATATTCTCCTTCGCACGGGCGCCTTGGAAAACCGTAAGGGGGGATTAGTTAACGGGGCAATAAGGTTGAGTCAATAGCATTGATGTTTGGAGTGATGTTCGGAGTACCGCCTCAAGGCGGTACTCCGAGCGCGGCGGGGACTCACGCCACCCCAAAGCGCTCCGCCAGCCGGTACTTCTCCTCCACGCCGATCAGATCATTGAACGTCGCGAAGTTCATCATCTGCTCCGACAACCCGGCCGTGTTCGCATCCGTCCGCAGCTTGCGGAACACCGTTTCCATCGCCTTGGCTGCCGCGAACAGCCCGGCCAGCGGATAGAGGATGATGTGAAATCCCAATGCCGCCAGCTCAGCCTTGCTCAACACGGGAGTCTTTCCGTGCTCGATCATGTTCGCCACGTTGGGATGCGGCGATTCCCGGCCGATGGTCCGCAGGTGCTCCAGCGATTCCGGCGCCTCCACGAACGAAGCATCGGCCCCGGCTTCGCGGGCGAGTTGCACGCGCGTGAGGGCTTCGCTCATCGAGATGGCCGCGAGGGAGTCGGTGCGGGCGACGATGAAGAAGTCCGCGTCGCCGCGGGCCTCGACGGCCGCCCGGATCTTCTCGATGTACTCCGTCCGCTCGATCACCCGCTTGTTCCGCATATGCCCGCAGCGTTTCGGCCAGACCTGGTCTTCCAGAAAACACCCGGCCGCCCCGGCCGCGATCATCAGCTTCACGGTCCGCACCACGTTGAGCGGGTTGCCGTAGCCCGTGTCGGCATCCACCAGGATGGGGATGCCGACCGATCCGCAGACGCGCCGCGCCTGATCCACGATCTCCGTCTGCGTGAGCAGGCCCATGTCCGGCTCGCCCAGTGCCGTGGCGGCCACGCTGTAGCCGGAGATGAACGACATCGGGAACCCGGCCCGTTGCACCAGCTTTGCCGAAAGACAGTCAAAGCAGCCGGGGAAGACGATATGTCCGCCTTCGGCGGCCAGGGCACGGTGGATTCGCGTGTTTCGCATGGCCGCATGTATACCGCGCGGCGGGAACAACACGAATCGTCAGCAACGGGTCGGCAATGACCTTTCCGGATTGTTGGCGGAGTTTGAGCCTCGTAGGGGCGACATACGGTAGCCCATGGCGCGAGCGCGCGAGCCATGGGGAATGAGCGCGTTGGCAATGTATCCAGCCCGGGACTTCAGGGCCAAGACGGCATCCGCCGAAAGTGTCCGGCACCGTGTTTCAAAGCCCGCGTTCGCCCGCCACGAGATCCTCATACGTCTCCCGCCGCCGGATCAGCCTGGCCGCGGCGCCGTCCACCAGCACCTCGGCCGCGCGCGGCCGGTTGTTGTAGTTGCTGCTCATGGCGAAGCCGTACGCTCCGGCCGTGAAGACGGCCAGCAGGTCGTCGCGCTTCGTCTGCGGCAGGGGGCGGGCTTTGGCCAGATAGTCGCCGCTCTCGCACAGCGGACCGACGACGTCCACCACTTCGCCGTCCACGGGCGCGAGATCCTTGCGGCGCTCGGCCGGAACGTTGGCCGGGGCGGGCCTGGTTGGCCAGATGAAGTGGTATGAGTCGTACAGTGTCGGGCGGATCAGGTCGTTCATGCCGGCGTCGACGATCACGAACTTCTTCTCGCCGCCCTGTTTGCGATAGAGCACGCGCGTGAGCAGGATGGCCGAGTTGCCGGCGATGTAGCGTCCTGGCTCCAGGGCGATCTGGTACGGCTTGCCCGTCAGCAGCGGCAGCAGCGCTTTGGCGTGTTCGCTCACCGGCAGAGCCTGGTCCGGCCGCTCGTAGTTCACGCCGAATCCGCCGCCCATGTCGAACCACTCGATCCTGTGCCCGCGGGCCGTGAGTCGGTCGATCAAGTCCACGATTTTCTTCACCGCGTCGATGTACGGCTGAATCTCGTACACCGGCGAGCCGATGTGGATGTGGACACCGCCGATGCGCAGGTTCTTCAGCGTGCGATACTGCTCGAAGACGCGCTCGGCCCGCTCGATGTCCACGCCGAACTTGGTTTCCTTCTTTCCCGTGGCCGTCTTCGCGTGGGTCTTGGGATCGACATCCGGGTTGATGCGGATGGCCCCGATGGCCTTCTTGCCGATGCTGCCGGCCATCCGGTCGACGTTTTCGATTTCCTCTTCGCTTTCGAGGTTGAACGCCGCGATGCCCGCGTTGATGGCGTCGCGGATTTCGCCATCCGTCTTGCCGACGCCGGCGTAGATGATCTTCTTGGGGTCGCCGCCGGCCTGGAGCGCCCGGAACAGTTCGCCGCCGCTGGTGACGTCAAAGCCGCAGCCCTCGGCCGCCAGAAGTTTGCACACGTGCAGGTTGCCGCACGACTTGATGGAGTAGCAGATGGTCGGGTTGACCGGCGCGAATGCCTGGGCGATCTGGCGGTAGTGCCGCAGCAGGGTGGCCTTGGAGTAGACGTAGAGCGGCGTCCCGAATTCCGCCGCCAGTTTCCCGGCCGGAACCTCTTCGCAGTGGAGTTCGCCGTTCCTGTAGTTGAAGAAATCCATAGGCCGGGGATTATTCGCGGTTTTGGCTCGCGAAGCAAATGGTTGTATTGATCAGCATCTTGGATTGCGGGCATTATTCTGCTACCCTGCCGCGCGTCGAGGAAACGCGAAAGAACTGGCCGAACGGGTCCAGAGGTACGTAGCGGCGTTTGTCTTGCGACACGCGTGAACGGATGTACCTCCAATCCCGCTGTTCTCCGGTCGAAAGGATGTTGAAATGGCCGAGCTACATCTCCTATCACCCCAGGGCTTTCGCGCTTCCGGCGTGCATGCGGGGATCAAGACCAAGCACGCGCCGGATGTCGGGTTGCTGTTGTGCGAGGTTCCCGCGGCGGCGGCCGCGGCGTTCACGACGAACAAGGTCTGCGCTGCGCCGGTGACGATCGGGCGGGCCCACATCAAGTCCGGGCGGCTGCGCGGCGTGGTCATGAACTCCGGCAACGCCAACGCCTGCACCGGCAGACAGGGCGAGAAAGACGCCATCCGCATGTGCCAGCTTGCGGCCACCATCGCCGGGTCGCGGCCCAATGAAATTCTGCCTTCGTCCACCGGCATCATCGGGCACCTGTTGCCCATGGGCAAGGTTGAACGCGGCATCGTCGAGGCCGGCCAGTATCTCGGCTCTTCGCTGGAACACGCGCTGCTCTTCAGCGATGCCATCCTCACCACCGACCTCAAGCGCAAGACGGCGGCGGTGCGGTTCAAGCTCGGCAAACAGACGATCACGCTGGCCGGCGCGTGCAAGGGCTCGGGGATGATCGGACCGCGCATGAGCGTGCCGCACGCGACCATGCTGGCCTACCTCACGACCGATGCGTTCATCTCGCCGGTGTTGCTGCGGAAGCTCATGGGCCCGGCCGTCGAAAACTCCTTCAACTCCGTCACGGTCGACGACCACACCTCGACCAACGACACGGCCGCCATCCTGGCGTCGGGGCTGTCGGGCGCGAAGATCGACTCGCCCAACGCCGTCAAGGCATTCACCACAGCGCTGAACGAAGTATGCCAGTCGTTGTCGTACCAGATCGCGGCCGACGGCGAAGGCGCCACCAAGGTCATCGCCATATCCGTGTAAAAGACCAGGAGCGAGGCCGATGCCCGGTTGATCGCCCGGGCCATCGCCAACTCGCCGCTGGTCAAGTGCGCCATGCACGGGAACGACCCCAACTGGGGCCGCATCGTGTCGGCGGCGGGCTTGACATCGGCGGCGTTCGATCCCGACAAGGCCACGCTCACGCTGCAGGGCACGACCGTGTTCACCAAAGGCCGGCCGGTGGCTTTCGACGCCGCGGCGGTGTCCAAGTCTCTGGCGGCGGCGGAAGTCAAGGTGGTGCTCAACTGCGGCATCGGCAAGTCATCGGCCCGATGCTGGACCTGCGACCTGTCGCGGGAGTACATCACGATCAATGCGGATTATCATACGTAGGTAGCGGACCTCTTTTGTAGATGGCGAAAGTGTGTGACGGCCCGAGAAATGGTCCGCAATGCGGACCCTACGGAAGAACAAATGCGTACCGTCAAATCCCATCGCGTGCTGATCGGAATGGAGATTCACTGCCAGCTCGCGACCCAGTCGAAGATGTTCACATCGGCCCGCAATGGGTTCGGCGGCGAGCCGAACACACAGGTGGACCCGGTCGTTCTCGGCCTGCCCGGCGTGCTGCCGGTGATGAACAAGCGGGCGGTCGAATACTCCATCAAAGTCGGCCTGGCGCTGGGATGCCAGATCGCCAAATTCACCAAGTGGGACCGCAAGAGCTACTACTACCCGGACCTGCCCAAGAACTACCAGATTTCCCAGTACGACCTGCCGCTGTGCGGCCAGGGGGAGTTCGAGATTCAGACCGACGCCGGGCCGAAGAAGGTGCGCATCCGCCGGGCACATCTCGAGGAGGATGCGGGCAAGCTGCTGCACGAGGCGCCGGGCGGGTTTCACATCGACCACTCCATCGTCGATCTCAACCGCGCCGGCACGCCGCTGCTGGAGATCGTCACCGAGCCCGATCTTTCCACTGGCAAAGAAGTCGCCATCTTCGGCCAGGAACTGCAGAAGCTCGTGCAGTACCTGGGCGTCTCCGAGGCGCAGATGCAGATGGGACACATGCGCTTCGAGCCCAACATCAACGTCCACATCACCGACCAGGACGGCGTCGTCCACAAGACCGCCATCACCGAGATCAAGAACCTCAACAGCTTCTCGGTTCTTGAACGCGCAACCGAATACGAAATCCAGCGGCAGATTCACGAGTGGACTGAGACCGGCTCGCTCGGCCGGAAATCCACGTATGGCTGGGATGAGGCGTCGGAGCGGACCTTCCACCAGCGCGACAAGGAAGAGGCCAACGACTACCGCTATTTCCCCGACCCCGACCTCGTGCCGGTGGTGGTGGATGATGCGTGGCTCGTGGAACTCAAGAGCCAGATCGGGGAGTTGCCGGTCGCCCGGCGTAAGCGCTACATCGAGGCGCTGGGGCTTACCGAGAAGGATGCGATCGTGCTGACGGCCGACCGCGCCAGCGGCGATTTCTTCGACGCGATCGTATCGGCCGGCGTCGAGCCCAAGCGCGCCGGCAGCCTCATGGAAACCCTGCGCGAGATGGCCAACGAACGTGGCGCAGCGGCAACGACGATCGGCGTGTCGGCGCACCGCGTCGCCGAGATCGGCAGACTCGTGGACTCGAAGAAGATCGCCGCCAGCAAGGAAACCGCCAAGACCATCATCGCCCGCCTGGCCGAGCACGATGCCTCGGCCGAGGAAGCGGCCAAGGCGCTGGGTCTGCTGCAATCCAGCGACACCGGCCCCATCGACGCGGCCATCGACGCGCTGATCGCGCAGAACCCCAAGTCGATGCAGGACTACAAGGCCGGCAAACAACAGGCGCTGGGCGCGCTGGTCGGCATGATCATGAAGAGCAGCAAGGGCCTGAACCCCGCGATCGTGCAGCAGCGTTTGCGGGAGAAGCTGGCATGAACCACCAATGACGCCCCTCAAAATTGACCTCAAGCGCGACGAAAAGCTCCAGATCACCTGGTCGGATGGCGTCGTTTCAACTTTTTCTTTGGCGGTGCTGCGAAAAAACTGCCCGTGTGCCGAGTGCCGGACAAAACGCGAGGAACAGGCGGCGAAGAAGACGCTCCTGCCCATTCTCACCGGCGATCACTCGCGGCCTTTGACGATTGCATCTGCTGAAATGGTAGGCAGTTACGCGATACAACTCACCTGGACCGACGGGCACTCGGCGGGGATCTACTCCTTTGCCTACCTCCGCGAACTCATCGCCCAGCCGGACCGATCGGCGACGTAGGATCCAGCCCAAGCTGTCGCTTCCCGGAATAACTCATTGCAAACCGTCCGCTGCACGATATGATAGATGGCGCGTTTGACACATCGATCGGCTCGTTGTGAAGGTTACGAAATGGTGGAAAGCATGCGCCGCCACGCTTTCAGTCTCGTAGAGCTGCTCGTGGTGATTGCCATTGTGGCGATCCTCATCGCAATTCTCCTCCCAAGCATCAATCAGGCCCGCGACCAAGCCAACCGCACCGTCTGCCTCAACAACCTTCGTCAGGTCGGCTTGGCCATCGGCGTCTACGTCCACGACTACAACGATCTCCCGCCATCGGTCATCATCACGCCGCAGAAATCCGCCGCGTCGACCGGCGCCATGCTCTTGGCGTCCCGCTCGACCGGACTGATGGCACTTTCCCGGCAGGGCGATTTCGGCCGTCGCAACCTGGCTTGCCCCGAAGGCTGGGCCTCGGGCGGCGTCAGCGAGTGGTACGACTCCATGGGCATCAACGCCAACGGGGCGGCGTACATGGACTACGCGTACTGGGCCGGCCGGTTTCCCGAGCAGGACGACTTCGACGTGCGTTACGCGTCGTTCCAGTTCAAGGCCCGCCGCGAGGGGAAGCCCAAGATCCTCGCCACCGACACCGTGATCGAACTGGCCACCGGGGCCTCGCTCCTGCAATTGACCGGCGCCGGCAACCACTCATCCAACCACGACGGCCGGCCCACGGTTGTCGCCCAGACCGACGGCCAGGGCCATACCTTGCCGGTCAACAACTTCATCAATGCCCGCGGCATGTCGGTACTTTTCGCCGACTATGGCGTCGTCTGGTTCCCGGTCGAGAAACTCACCCAAGCGGCTGAGGGGCTGGTGTATCCGCCGTGCGATCAGTGGGATCGGTAAGCGGGGATCTACTGACTCACCCGCACATCCGCCACCTGCAATTCCACATTGCGATAACCGTTGTATTCGTTGATCCCCGGCTCGGCGGCGACGTCGATGCGTGAACCCGCCTGCAGCGCATCAGCCAGATCCGGCCGGTTGAACGCCACGCACTTCATCGTCGTCCCGTTCTGGCGCACCAGCAGTTGCACGTGATCGCCGGTCTTGCCCACGCGCCGGGGCGCCGACACGAGGTCGACACCGCGGCAGCAGATCAGTGGTCGGCGATTGGCCGTGCCGAAGGGGCCCAGCCGCTTGAGGTCGTTCACCAGCGCCTCGCTGACCTGGCGCAGATCGGCAGCGCAGTCGAGGCGCAGTTCCGGCACGAGCAT
>JBIOJL010000020.1:0-28114 GCA_044450885.1 Tepidisphaerales bacterium | reverse complement strand
GCCTTTTATCCCACACCCGGCGCCGTCGTCGGGGGACCCTACGGGGAGGCAAACTTGCCCAAGCCGGTCGACAGGCACGTTAGACGTTTGACCCTTCGCCGTAAAGTCCCCCCGGCACTTGCTTCGCCGCTTCGCCCGCCTAACAATATGCATATGCCGCTTGTAGTTCGCAATCTCACACTGCGCTTTCATGAGCCCGAGGAAAACCTGCGCCGGCAGATCGCCCGCGTGCTGGAAATCCCCCCGCGGGCAATCCGCTCCTTCGGCGTCATCCGCCGCTCGGTCGACGCCCGCAACCACGAGGACATCCGCCGCGTTTACCACGTGGAATGCTCCATCGATGGCGACGAGCAGCAGCTCGTCAAACGCGGCCGGCCGGGGCAGGTCGCCCTCGTCGTACGCGAGAAGCTCCCCGAAATCCCCACGGGATCGGCCGGCCTGCCCCATCGGCCCGTCGTCGTCGGCTCGGGCCCGGCCGGGCTGTTCGCCGCCCTGCTGCTGGCCGAGCGCGGCTACATGCCGCTGCTGCTGGAACGCGGCCAGGATGTTCCCGCGCGCCACAAGGCCCTGCATCTCTACTACACGCAGGGCCAGTTCGATCCCGAGAACAACCTCCTCTTCGGCATCGGCGGCGCCGGCACCTATTCCGACGGCAAGCTCTATTCGCGCACCCACGACGCCCGCAACACCTACGTCCTGGAGACGCTCGTCCGCTTCGGCGCCGATCCGAACATTCTCATCGAGGCCAAGCCGCACCTGGGATCGGACAAACTCCCCGGCGTCTGCCGCCGGATCGTCGAGGCGATCCGCGCGGCCGGCGGAGAGGTGCGCTACGGCGCCCGCGTCTCCGGCGTCGAACTGTCCGATAACGCGGCCGGCACGCCGCAAGGCAAGACTCTCCGCGCCATCGTCCTCGAAGGCGGCGAGAAAATCCCCTGCTCGGTCGCGCTCTTCGCCATCGGACATTCCTCCCGCGACACCTACCGATTCCTCCACTCGACCGGCGTGACGATGGCCGCCAAGCCGTTCCAGATGGGCGTGCGCATCGAGCACCCACAGGCGATGATCAACCGCAACCAGCACGGGCCACTGGCCGACACGCTGCCCCCGGCCGACTACACGTTGGTGGCCAAGAACGCCGGGGCGACATGCTCCACGCTCTGCGGCCCGGACATGTTCAGCTTCTGCATGTGTCCTGGCGGGACGATCCTGCCGTCCAACGAATCGCCGCGGGAAATCTGCACCAACGGCGCCTCCAGCAGCCAGCGCGATTCCTCCTTCGCCAACTCCGGGCTGGTGGTGACCATCCTGCCCACTGCGTTCGCCGACGACCCGATCCAGGGAATCGCCTTCCAGCAGAAGTGGGAACAACTGGCCTACCAGCTTTCCGGGTCCTATGCCGTCCCCGCGCAGCGGGCGCCGGACTTCCTCGCCAACCGCCCCAGCGACGGTGCGATGGCCGTCAGCTATCCGCTGGGCGCCAAATCCGTCGACCTGCGGCAGATGCTGCCCGACCCGGTGCTGCAGGCCCTCATCCGCGGCCTGCCCATGCTCGACCGCCTCGTCGAGGGCTTCGCTTCGCCCGAGGGGATCATCACCGGCCCGGAAACGCGGGCCAGTTCGCCGGTGCGCATCACCCGCGACGACGTGAGCCGCCAGTCCATCAGCGTGGCCGGCCTGTACCCCGCCGGCGAAGGCGCGGGCTACGCGGGCGGGATCGTTTCCAGCGCCACCGACGGCCTGAAATCGGCGGAGGTGATCGTGGCGCTGTATGCACCGCTGAAAAAGTGAAGGCATCCGGGAGAATGTCGCCCGTTGCCGGTTGCCGGAGGGATCGGCTGCAGGACACTTTCGGCAGGTTCGGTTTAGGCCCCGAAGGGGCCGGCGGGCTGTAGCCACGGGTGGAGCGACGCCGCCCGGCGTCGCGGAACCCGTGGGAGACGGTTCTTCGTACCTATTTGAACCACGCCCGATTTTCTTCTTGACACCGTGTGATTACTGATATATATCTGTAATCACTTGGCCCGCGATGTTCATTCGCATCGATCCATCCTCCGGCATGCCCATCACCCGCCAGATCGCCGAGCAGATCCGCACCCAGTGCGCCAGCGGGGCCGTCGCCCCCGGCGACCGGCTGCCCAGCGTGCGGCAACTGGCCCAGGAACTGGCGGTCAATCAGAACACCGTTCTCCGCGTCTATGAGCGATTGACGGTCGAGGGCCTGCTGGAGCGACGGCACGGCGATGGCACGTATGTGGCCGATCACCTGCCCGCCGGCCAGATGAAGGCCCAGCGCCAGCTTCTGCGGACGGAAGTCGAGCGTCTCGTGCAACGGGTGCAGACCCTGGGCCTTGGCGCCGATGATCTCTGCAAGCTGGTGATGCAGGCGTTCGAGCAGGCGGCCGCGCAGAAGCAGAAAGGGGTTCCCCATGAGTGATCCGGTAATCTCGATCCAGTCCATGGCCAAGTCCTTTGGCAAGCGCAAGATCCTGGAGGACGTTTCCCTGACTGTCCCTCCGGGCCAGACGTTTGCCTTCCTCGGCCGGAACGGCGCCGGCAAGAGCACCACCATCCGCATGCTGCTGGGGTTGCTTCGCCCCGACGCGGGCAAGATCCGGGTGCTGGGGCTGGACCCGGCCACCGACGCGATCGAGATCCGCCGCCGCGTGGGCTATCTGGCCGAGGATCAGGCGATGTTCGGCTGGATGCGCGTCGAGCAACTGATCGCCTTCACCGCCCCGTTCTACCCCACCTGGGATGCCGCATGGGCGAAACAGTTGGCGCAGCGCTTCGAGTTGCCGATGCAGACGCGCGTCGCGTATCTGTCCAAAGGCCAGAATGTGCGGGTGGGACTGCTCCTGGCCCTGGCCCATCGGCCGCAACTGGTGATCCTCGACGATCCGACTCTCGGCCTCGATCCGATCATGCGCAAGGAGTTCCTCCGTGACGTGGTCACCCATCTCCAGGGCCAGTCGATCTCCGTTTTCTTCAGTTCTCACCTGCTCTACGAGGTGGAGCCCGTGGCCGATGTGGTGGCCATTCTCGACCGCGGCCGGATTGTCCGCTGTGCGCCGACCGACGAACTGCGCGACAAGGTCAAGCGACTCATCCTTCCGGCCGGTGCCGCCGCGGCACTGGAGCCGCTGCACGGCGTGCTGGATGTCCGGCACAGCGCCCGGCAGGTGGCGGCCGTCGTCGACGATGCTGCGACAGCCGTGCCTGCGCTGCGGGCGGCCGGTGTCGATCCGGAAGTGGTGGACCTGAACCTCGACGAGATCTTCGAAGCCTATGTCGCCGGACGACGGGAGGATTCTCATGGTACGCAACCTGTTCTGGAAAGAGTGGCATGAGCAGCGATGGAAGCTGGGTTTTGGCTCCATCATTCTCATGAGCTTCGCCGCGATCAGCCTGCGAGCCCGGCTCCTGCCGGACGAGCAGGTGGTGTTCTCGGTCGTCGAGATCGCGGGCCTGCTGCTGCCGGTGCTGGTGAGCATGGGCCTGGTGGCGCCGGAGCGGGCGGACGGCAGTCTCCAAAGCCTGCGGGCGCTGCCGGTGTCGTCCCGGACCATCATGGCGATCAAGACCGCGATGGGCCTGCTGGTTACCGCCGCTCCGGTGGCGGCTGCCGCCGCGGTAACCTGTGCGATTGCCGGCGGCCGGGAGATGGGCGTGGCACAGATCCTGGAGATGTACGCGCGCGGCATGGGCATGGTCCTCTCGCTGATGCTATGGATGCTGGCAGTCGGTGTTGAGCTTCCCACGGAAGCACGCGCGGGCCTGGTGGGAACGGGCGTGCTCATCATCTGGCTGCTGGTGGCGGGTGGGCTCAGCCGGGTGGATAGTGCGTGGCCGTGGACGCTTTGCCCATTTGGCTTTCTCCAGTTGTCCACCATCGAACATACGCCGTCGCCGGTGGCAACGGTCGTAGTCCAGGCGCTGATCGGAGCGGGCTTGTGGCGCTGGGCCGCCTGGCGCCTCGGCCAGGAACCAGGGAGGACCGTATGAAACCGTCAACTGCACTGCTCTGGAAGGAATGTCGCGAGCTGCGCTGGTTCCTGATCACGGGCCTGGGCATCTTCCTGATTCTGCCGCTGATCGGCTCCATCGAAGGCCACTGGATGCACAACCAGCGGCTGGGCCTGGAGACGACGCCCTGGGTTGTAATGTTCGCCGGGGTGCTGGCGGTCTTCATCGCCGTCGGGTCCACGTGCCGCGATCTTTCCGACCGGCTGATGGTCTTCTGGCGGTCCCGTCCCATTTCCGTCGGCCGCTGGCTGACCACGAAATACCTGAGCGGCCTGACGCTTGTGCTGCTACTCTGCACGCTGCCTCTCGTGGCGGAGATCGGGGTCAGTCACGATTATGACCGGTCGACCGACACCGCACTGATGCTGCTGGTGTGGCATCCCTTTGTGGTAATGGCGATCTACAGTGCGGCCTTCATGCTGGGTTGCCTGGTGCGGCGGGTGACGCAGGCGGCGATGCTGTCGCTGGCCGCGATGCTGCTGATCTACTTTCTGCCCTACGTGTTGCCGCCGCTGAATTGGCTGAGCTTCGGCCTCGTGCTGGAGGCCAGCGAGAAGGCGGCCTGGGATGGCTCGAACGCCCGGCTGCCGTGGCGGGTGGCCTATACACCGGCGCATCTCCACTACCTGCTGGGGATGCTGGCTATCAGCGCCCTGTCGGTGATCGCTGCCTGGCTGGCGGTCCGCAGAGACTTGCGGGTGGCGGCGGATCGGAAGGTGATGTACTGGTCCATCGGCCTGGCCGGCCTGCTGCTGCTCTGGGCAACAGCCTACCAGGTGGGCTCGAACCTGCCCGTGCAGCAGGAAATGGCGATGCCGGGCGAGAACCAGATGGCCAGGGCCATCAGCGTGAACGGCAATCACGCGGTACTGCTCACGGTGGAGAACTGGCCGAGGCCTCACTCTGTAACGAGTGGCTTTGCATGGAACCTCTGGCCGCTGGAGGTAACGTCTTCCGGCATGAAGGTGGGCCGGGTGGCGACGCTGCCGCGTCGGAATGAGCTGGGTTGCATCTGGATGGTGAATCCGACACTTGCGGACGATGGGCAACATGTGTATCTGCTGGCGTGGTCCGACATCAGGGCGGGAGTTGGGAAAATCGTCCACCCGGAACTGGTGACCGTCAGACTGGACGGTGGAGGCAGCCCTGTGGCACACCGGCTTGATCTCGGCGATGGACCCATCGTCGGCGGTACGTGGGCAATACATCTGGTGGGGAACCGCTTGTACATGGCCATCGGAACGCAGTTGGCTGCTGCGGACATCAGCGATCCGAGCACGCCGCGATTGCTGTGGGTTCGGCCGTTGTGGACTCTGGAGGCTGTCGGACCGCGGATGGGCTGGCCCACGCCGGGAGACCGACTGTTTAACATCCATGCGGGCCTGCTGGATCTGGATGGAATGTCGCCACACGAACGCCTTGAGGCAACCGTTCGGCTGAGAACGTCGGATCTCCACTGTCTCTGTGGAGACATCCTGATTGGTCGCTATCAGGATGGGCTGGTGGCCTATCGCATGACCAGCCTCACCGACAAGGAAGTTCGTTTCGAGGTGGCCGGGCAGTATCGTCCCACTGCCATCGAACGCGTGGTGCAAAGGTGGGGAGAGACTCTGACGGCCCGAAATGGAGTGCTGTACGGCATGCGGCAGTCGAGTCTCGGCACCGTAAACCTGACCGTCTACGACGTCGGCGATCCCCAACATGTCCGCCGCACCGGTCATTTCGCCGCGCCCAGCCGCAACTACTACTGGCCGGCCATGTCACCCCTGCCCGACGGCCGGGTGCTGGTGGGCGGGACAAAGCTGTACCTGGTTGGCCGGCCTCGCGGGAACTGAATGCCCAAAGCGCCGGTCGCCGCTCAAGGCCTTGCCCGGCGCAGAGCGGACTTGGCCATCTCCTGTTTCAGCGTCTGCCTGGCCGCGTCGGTGGCCAGAAACACCTCATCCGAGAATCGGCAATATTTCGCGATGTCTTCAAATATCTGCTCGCTGCGGTCGGAGTTCAGTCCCATGCCCGCCAGGTATTGCAGGCGCAGATTGCGGTCGCGATTGACCTCGGCGTCGCGCAGCCAAGGCTCCAGATCGCGGCCTTGCCCGGCGTAGGTGGCCAGCAATTCCGACGCCGAGTTGAACCCGACATCCAGCAGCGAATCGGCCACCTCGCGGTAATCCTCCCGCCCCAGGCGATCCTCGAGGAAATCCACGAGTATCCGCGTCGGCTCCACCTGGCCCAGCAGGACCAGGTCATAGCCCCTGCCGTCCTTGTCGTTGCTCCAGATGGTGCCGTGGGGAAATGCCTCGAAGAAGGTCCGCAGCTCGCTCTTGACGGCCTCGGCGTTGCTCTCATAAAGCGGAACCCATTGCGTCACCACGCCGCCGGGATTGAGGCGCCGCTTGCACATCTCGAAATATTCGCGGGTGTAGAGCGTGGCCGCTCCTTTGACCCACGGGTGGATCGGGTCGGACGTGATGATGTCGAAGTGGTCCTGGGTCGTCAGCACGTAGTGCCGGGCGTCGTCGTAGACCACGCGGACGCGCGGGTCCGTCAGCACCCCATGATTCTCGTAGGCGAAGTGTTTGGCCACGACCTGTGGGATGAGCGGCTCGATCTCGCAGATCACGATCCGCTCGACGCCGGGGTGTACCACGAAACTCCCCGCGGTGACCCCGGCCCCGCAGCCCACGACCAGCACCGAACGCGGCTTGCCCTGGATCAGCGCCGGAATGTGCCCGAGCATCCGCTGCAGCCGCATGTCCTGCCACTCGCTGGATGCCTCGATCTTGCCGCTGACGTGGAAATAGCGCTCGCCGCCGGCGTCGGTCACCGCCACCGAGGAATTCATGCCTTCGCCGACGTAGACCGGGGCGGCCATCCACAGCGTGTTGGCGACAGTCCGCCCGTAGGCAATCAACTGCCAGGGCACGGCCGGAACGTTCCACCCCAGCACCCCGGCCAGCGCCGACGCGCCCAGCAGGCACGCGAAGCGGACACCTCGCCGGAGCCGCCCTCGGGCCGGCGCGGCGGCGTCACCGGCGCGGCGAACGAGCGGCACGAACACGATCAACGCCGCCAGAACCGACAGCCCGATCAGCAGCCGCTGGGCCTGGTGTGTTCCCAGCCGGGGGATCACCAGCATGCTGAAGGCGACCGAGCCGATGATGGCCCCGACGGTGTTGGCGGCGTAGATCCCCCCCACCACCCGCCCAAGGTCCATGCCGCGCGAGGCAATCGCCGCCACCGCCGCCGGAAAACTTGCGCCCCAGAGCACGGCCGCCGGCAACACCGCCCAGATGCACCGCGTCACGTCCAATTGCAGAATCAGCCACGGGCTGCGCGCCAGCGACTGCTGGATCGGCCAGTGGGCAGGCATCGCGCCAGCATGAACGCCGACCACGCCACCGCGGCAGCCAGCAGAAACTGGCAGGTCCCCAGGACCGTCCGCGCGTCCGCGCGGCGGCACAGCATGGCCCCGAAGCTGCTGCCCATCCCCAGCCCCACGAGAAACACCGCCAGGATCAGCGAGAAGGTGTAGACCGTTCCTCCGAGCATCAGCGACAACAGGCGCGTCCAGATGACCTCGGCGCCAAGCGCGCACAGCCCGGAGACTCCGATGGCCACGTACACCGACCAGGCGCCCGGCGCTGGCGGCGCCAGTTCCGGGAAGCCGCCGTCGGGCGCCGGCCGCAGCCATCGCCCGCGTCCGGCCAGCACCAGCGCGATCGTCGCCACGGCGAGGTTGATGCCGGCGGCAACCCAGGTCGCCACCATGACATCGTGCATGCGGAGCAGATAGAACCCGGCCAGCAGGCTTCCGAAAACAGCGCCGGCAATGTTCCCTCCATAAAACAGCCCCAGCCACGACACGCCTCGCGCGGTCGTCTCCACCCACCGCGACATCACCGGCAGGGTTGCCCCCATGAGCACCGTCGGCGGCAGGAGGAGCACGGCACACACCAGCCCGCGCAGGCGGATGCCGCCCTGGCCGTGCCCGATTCCGGCAACGTAGACGTGATCGACGTACGGCATCACCATGAGAATGAGCACGCCGATGATGCCGATGCCCAGTTCCAGCACCGCGTAGACCCGCAGCGGATGCCGCCCCGCCGACACCAGGCGCGGCGCCAGCAGGCTTCCCAGGCACATGCCGCCCATGAAGGTGCCCAGCAGAACGCCCAGCGATTCGGCCGAGGAACCGACCACCAGTTGCAGCAACTGGAACCAGACGATCTCATAGATCAGCGCCGCGCATCCGCTGCCGACAAACAGCGCCAGCAACGCGGGGAAACGCCGGCTGCCTGTCGGAAGGACCGCGGGTTGGCATGCATCAGTTGTAGTCATAGTATCTCAAGTCGATCGCATTTTGTTCCGGTCAGGGCTTCCGCGCACCATCATACCGTGCGCCGCGGTCCGGGGCACGGAGCAACAGGCGTGTGACCACGAATCCGGGAGGGCCGTGCTTCTGCACGGCCGGGAGTGGTCGCCCCGCGAAGCGGCCGCAGGGGACTGCGGCCCTCCCGGATAAACGGTCGCACCCCCCCAAAAACGAGCAAGGCCGCCCCGGAACACCGGAGCGGCCTCGCCTGTTTACAGCGAAAGAACTACTGCGAACTCATGCCCGGCGCCTGCGGCGGATCAGGGCCAGAGCGCCCAGACCCAGCAGGCTCAACGCACCGGGCTCGGGAACCACGCTCGTGCCGGACGAACTGGAATGCGACGAGTCGTAGCCGGCCATGAACGCTTGCGCGAACGCCGACGACTGGTTGGCGAACACCGGCGGCGAAGCGCCCTGGTAGTACGTGCCCACGATGGTCACGTCGGCATCGTTCACCACGCCGTCGCCGTTGAAGTCGCCCTGGTACCAGTAGGCCCCGGTCTTGCCGTAGAACGTGCTCACGATCGTCACGTCCGCATTCGTCACGTACCCGTCCAGCGAGGCATCGCCCATGTGGGTGTACTTCACGAACACCGTCTTCTCGCCCAGCGGCACGCCGTCGATGTTGTTGAACGACAGGCCGATGTTCTTCAACATGTCCTGCGTGTCGCCGACGCCCAGCGCCATGATCTCGGTGTTGAGGTTGGCCGTGAACGACGCCGAAGCCGCACTGCTCATGATGCCCGTCGGGCCATCCCAGATGTGCGGAGGACTCGCGCCCAGCCCGGCCGCATCCCGGCCGGCCTTCAGTGCCGCAGCGACCTGGGCGATCGGGTTCACGCTGCTGTAGTTGATCATGAGGAACGAGTCATTCACGTCAATCGCGCCGGCCGCACCCAGGGTCAGTACGCCGGGGTTGGCCGGATCCGTCGTCTGCTGCGGAGCCGGCGCCGGGGCGATCGGGGTCGGATCGGTGATCAGGCTGCCCAGGACAATGCCCAGGCCGCCGCTCGCCTTGGCGGGCAGGGTCACGGTACCGTTCACCGTCAGGGCGCTCTCGCGTACCGACTTGGCGGCGAGGCTGGCGCCCGTACCGACGGTCAGGGCGCCGGTGCCGGTGACCGCCGTGATGCTGCTGGCGCCGCCATTGAGGCTGGCGATGCCGGAGTTGCTCAGGGCAGCCAGATTGATGCCGGGGGCACCGACCTGCAATGTGCCCGCCGCGCCAACCGTCGCCGTGGCGGCTGCACCGCCCAGGGCGTTGGCGGTGGCGGTGGCGACGACACCGGCGTTGATGTTGAAGCCGCCGGTCAGACCGGAGTTATTGCCGCCCAGGGTCAGCGTGCCCGGGCCGGTCTTGTTCACGGCCGCGGTGCTGACCATCGAGGCGGTGATGCTGTGCGATCCGGTCACGTCGACTCCGACCGCGGAACCGCCGTTGTCGAGAACCAGCTTGCCGGTGCCGGTGGACTCAATGGTTACGCCGGCAACGTTGGTGTTGAAGATCAGGCCGCCGACGGTGCCGTTGGCATTGCCCAGGTCGACCGTGGCCCCGGTCCCGGTGACATCCGAGAAGACCGCGGTCTGGGTGGCGCCGGGGATCGTGTTGACCCAGTTCCCGGCGGTATGCCAATCACTGGTCGTGCCCTTCCAGTTGTAGGTCGGCGGGCCGCCGGAGCCGACAACCAGATCGAGGAAGCCGGCGTCGGCCGTGGTCGACAGCGAGTAGCTCGCGGGAACCGCACCGCCGCCGATCAGGGTCAGCAGGAATTCGCTGGGCGTCACCGTGCCCGAGGCGAAGCCAATCAGCTTGTAGTTGCCGGTGGCCAGGCTGCCGGGAACTTCGACGGTCGGAGTCGTCGTGACGTTGACCGCCAGGGCGCCCGCGGTGATCTGATCGAGCACCGTCGTGCTCGTGATATCGAAGCGGAGGAAGGAGTTGCTGCTGAGGGTCAGCCCGCCGCCCACGGCCAGGGTGCCGATGGCGCCGTCGCCGCCCGGACTGATGAAGTGTACGCCGCTGCCGGCCAGGACGTTTCCGGCGATGGAGCCGACCGCGCCGCTGGCGAGCGTGCCACCGTTGAGGGTGACGTCGCCGGTGCCGGTCGCGGAGCCGGTGGTGTTGGTGACCCGGAGCGTACCGCCCGTGAGGGCCGTTCCGCCCGTGTAGGTGTTGGCATTGGTGAGAACGAGCGTGCCGCCGCCGATCTTCGTCAGGTTGTTCGCGCCGCCGATAACGGTCCCGACGGTGAGCGTCACGCCCGGATCGACCGACACGTTCTTACCCGCGGCGATCATCAGGGTCGGGGCATTGGCGCCCGCAACGATGCTTGCGCTCTGCCCGGCGCTGCCGGTGGCCGAGATGGCGTTGCCGGCCGTATCGCCGTTGAGCGTCAAGGTCGCACCGTTCTGGACCGTGAGCGCCGTGGTCGTCGCTCCGGCCGTCAGATCCAGCCCGCCCAGCGTGTGGTTGCCGGTGGCGTTGCCCAGGTCGAGCGTGGAACTGGCCGTGGTGGCGACGTTGGTGTTGGGGAGGTTGACAAACGGGGTCGGGCTGGTGCTGAGGAAGACATTCGTGAACTCGGCGGTGGCAAGGATGGTCGCGCCCGAGTGCGAACACGTCATGAGGCCCAACTCGAAGTTGTTCGGCATCGCCCCGGCGTAAGTGCCCAACGAAGTCCAGGTCAGCGATGCCGGATCGGTGGTCGAGGGCTGAGACGAATAGTAGCCGGTGAAGTTGCCGGCGCCGTCGTACGTCAGCCGGACCCAATCCTGGAGGTTGGCGCCGGCGCCATTGGTATTTTGCGTTGTGTCGGACCGCTGGAAAGCCACACCGTTGCCAACGGTGGTGGCCATGAACACGAACGGAGCCGCGGGAGCCGCGGCGGTCCCGCCGGCGGCCATGATGCCGGCCTTGGTCCACCCATCGGTCGCGCCGGTGATGTTGACGTAGCCCGAGACGTCAAAGGCGGTGTTGTTCTGGTTGCGGAAGACGAAGTAGGACTCCTCGGTCCCGCCCCACATGTCACCGCCGGCCCCGTGGACCGTCCACTTGGCCGCGGTGCTGTCGTACGTGTAGCTGCCGATCGTGGGGGCGCCGATATTCAGGCCCGTAACCGCCGGCGCCGGGAAGGTAAACGCCACCGTGCCGCCCGACAGCGTCAGGGTGCGGGCCGCGGAGTTGTCGGCAATATTGCTCCCGCCGACGCTGCGGGCCGTAAAGGAAGTGGCGCTCCCGCCGGCGGTGTAGTTGGCGGTGACGCCGGGCAGCTTGAGCTGATTGGTAATGGCCAGGCTGCCGGATTGCGTATTCACCGTCGGTGTGCCGTTGGAGAAGTCCGCCGTGCCGACCGTCGCCACGGCCGTGGGGCTGTCGGTCACTCGCAGCGTGCCGGACGTCGCGGTCAGGGTGCCGGTGACGGTGGATCCAGCACCGGCGGTCATCAGGCCGCCGGTGATGTTCACGTTTGTCGCCGTGGCCGGGGCATTCAGGTTGGCGATGCCGGCGGGGACATTCAGCGTCGGGTAGATCCCGGCGTTGAGGTTCAGAGTGCCGGCGTTGACCGTCGTCGGCCCGCCATAGGCATTGGCGCCGGCGAGAGTCAGGGTGCCGCCGCCGACTTTGCTCAGGCCGCCGGCGCCGGAAATGACGCCGGAGAAGCTGGTGGTCGTGGAGTCGCCCACCGTCAACGTGGCGCTTCCCAGCAGCACGCGCTGCCCGGTCGGATTGCCGGCCGCGTCGGCCAGCGAGCCGATCTGCTGGCTCACGCCGTTCAGGTCGAGCGTGGTGTTGGAGTCCATGATGACGGCCGTGGCGGTCGGCAGAAGACCGCCATGCACGGTACTGGTGATGGAGAAGTTGGTGATGTTGATGGCCGAGGCCACTCCGCCGCTGGCGCCGGTGAATCCGACCCAAGCGGTGTTCCCGCCGACCTGGCTTGCCAGACTGCCGACGACATAGCTCGTGCTGAATGTGCTCAAAGTAGTCAGGTCGGTCAGTTGTTCGGTCAGAATGTTATTGCCATCGTAGGTCACGTTGACCTGGATCGGATCGCCGCTGGCCACGTTGACAGCGCCAGTCGCGGCGTACGGGGTGCCCGTGGCGCCATTGGCTCCGTATCGGGTGTTGCCCGCGTTGCCGGAGTAGATGTTCAACTCGACGCCCGCGCTGGGGGTGATCCCGTTGAATCCAAGCCCGCCACCACCGCCGCCAAGGGCAGTCAAGCTGCTGTTCTGCAGGACGAACGCCGAGCCGTCGGCGCCGCCGCCGCCGACGTCGGTAAAGGTGTAGGTGGCGTTGAAGGGAGCGTTGACGGGCATCTTCGTGTTGAAGAAAGCGCTGGTCTGCTGGCCGGTCGTGCCGGTGGTCAGTTGGAGTACGCTGCCGTTCCAGCCGCCGCTGCCGTTCTTTGTCCATGCGCCGGTATTGGTGAAGTCGGCGACATTCTGTATCGTCGTCGGCGCCATCTGAATGGTGCCGGCGCTGATGGTCGTGGGGCCGCTGTACGTATTGGTCCCGCCGAGGATCTGCATGCCGGTGCCGACCTTGGTCAGGGCGACAGCGCCATTCCCGTTGCGGATCGTGCCGCCGAAGTTGCCGTTGGCGTTGTTGGCCCCGACCGCCAGCACGGAGGTGCTGTTGCCGGCATCATTGAAGATGCTCGCGTTATTGCCGCCGGTCAGACCGTTGACCGTCTGGTTGAACCCATTGAGGTTCAAACTGCTTCCACGGTCGTTGCCGAAGACCAGATTGCCCTTGCCCGCGCCCGACGGGATCGAGTTGCTGGCGCCGAGCACCAAGGCAGCGCCGCTGGCATTGAAGCCGTTGCCGTTGACACCGATGGTGGTGTCGCCGGCGTAATCGTTGGCGCCGCTGATCGTCAGCGGGCCGCCGTCCCAGACGACGTTGAACCCGCCGGGACCGCTCATCTTGCCCTGAATGGTGATGGGCACGCCCCAACCATCGCGGACGAACGCGCCGCCCGTACCGATCAGGATGTTGCGGGTTGCGCTCAGCGTCGGCGACGAGTTGTTGTTCATCAACTGCCCGCCATCGAACACGATGTTGTAGATCCCGCCAAGGCTCTTGCCCTGCAGGTCAGCCGGAAGGTTGGCTTCCGAAACCGTGCCTGTTGGATTGCCCAGCGAACCGTCGGCGTTGATCTGGAGAATGCCGGACTTGAGCACCGTACCGCCGGTGTAGGTGTTGGCCGTGCCGGTGATGGTCTGACTGTAGTTGGTGCCGCCGGTGGTGAGATTCTGAGCACTGGAGGTGTGGTTCACGATCAGCGTCAGGGCGCCGCCGCCGCTGTTCTCAATCAAGCCGCCGTAAGCCGGGTTGTCGCTGATGTCGCCCGTAGTAGTCAGTGTCACGGGCGTAGCGCTGGTGTTGTCAATGTATGCATTGGTACCGCCGCTGAATCCTCTGACACCGATCGGATGGCCGTTGAGGTCGACGATCCCAATCATCCCGGCGACCGGCGGACCGTTGTAGTTCAGTCTGCTGTTGACCGAGAACGCGTTGTCCACGCCAATTCGCAGGGTTGCGCTGGAGGTCGCCACGCTGACGAAGCCCGGACCGCCCTGCGAGCCGATCGTCGTGGTGCCGGTATAGGTGTTGACGGCATTGAGCTGCACGATGCCGCCTGATTGCCAGAGGACGGCGAGGCCGCCCGAACCGCCGATCGGCCCGTTCACTTGGACCGACTGGCCGGACACAGCACCGAGGCGACCGGTGCCAAGCACCGTACCGCCATTCAGCGTCACCGGCCCAGGACCGCTGTTGAGCACCGAGCCGTTGTCGAGAATGGTGTTGGCGGGAAGATTCAGCCCGTTGGGGTTATTGATGTTCAGTAGAGCAGTGCCCAAGGTGGTGCCGACGGAGACGCTGTTGGCGACCGTCAAGGCACCCGTGCCATTGACCACCAATGCGTTGCCATCGCCCACGAAGAGGTTGGCCGCGCTGACGCCGCCGGCGCCGACAGTGAGCACGCCGCCCGCACCCGTCGCGATCAGGTTGACGGTATCGGACGGGGCCGTGGCGGACGTAAGCTGCAATGTGCCGGCCAGATTGACAGCGTAATGGCTGGTGAAGGAATCAACCGCGAGGGTCGCGCCGCTGGAAACCGTGATCTGCGAGTAATTGGCCGGGCCGGTTGCGGCCAGGCCCCACTGACCGATGGCGGTTGAGTTGGTGTCCACGACTTGGAATGCGCCGGCGGTGGTGACGTTGCGAACTGCCAGCGACATGCCGGCGTCGCCACCGCCCTGGCCAAAGCCGACGGTAATCGGATAGGCTACACCAGCCAACAGCGGAACCCGGTTGACGTAGGCCACGCCCTGGGGGTTGGAAGAGTTCGATCCGGAGAAGGCGCCGCAGCAACCGGTGCCGCCCAGCTTTTCGGTGGCGGCATCGATGGAACCATTGTGGTTGAGGTCGAGGAAGACCACCGCGTTGTCGTCGATACGACTCAAGCCAGGACCGCCGTTGTTCGTATCGCCGCCGCCAAACTGGTAGAAGCCGGTCGTCTTGGGGATAAACACGCCTTTCCAGACAAAGCCGTAGTTAGTGGCGTTGATGCCGGCGGGATCGCCCAAAGGCTTGCCGGTCAACAGCACGAAACCGCCGTTCTGGCCATTGGGACCGCCCGTGAAACCGTCCACGTTGAGCTGCCCAGTAAATACGGCGCTGCCGGTTGGCGTTGCGGTCAGCAATCCGCCGTTGTTGTCCATGCCATTGACGTCGTTGTTGACGTTACTCCAGGACATGTTCAGGCCCGGAGCGGTGATGCCCTGCGGGGCAAACGCCGTGCCGACAATCTTCAGGTTAGTCGGGCCCGGGCCGGTGATCGTCGCCAAAGAGTTGGCGCCGGCGATGAGAGAACCGTTGTTGGTCAGCGTCGTCGTCGGCACGTTGATGCCGACCCTGCCGCTGATACGCAGCGTCCCGCCAACGTCAATGAGGGGCGTATTGGCGAGATTGATCATCCCAGCCGACTTGCCGTCGGCACTCAGGCCGCCAAGGCCCAGGGTCTGGGCGGCGCCGATGGTGATCGCCGGGGCCAGGTTCACGTTGCCGGCGTTGGCGTTGATGCCGGTCGCCGGGGTAAGCCGGTTGAGCGTGGTGATGTTCAGGTCGCCCGAGAGCACGCTGGTGTCCGGCTGGACAATGCCGCCCTTGTTGAGCGTGCCGCTGAGGTTCAGGACCGGGAAGGTCATGGCCGCGGCATGGTTGATCGTGGCGTCGGTGACGTACACCTGGCCGCCGGAAACAATGAGTGAATTCGCGCTGGGGCTGGGCAGATTGAGCGTGCTGCCGGAATTGACTTGCAGCACCCCGGCGGTCACCGTGCCACCGGTGGCGATGTTCAGCGTGGCGGTGCCGTTGGGCAGCGTCACCAGCGAGTCGGTGCTGGATGCCACCGTCGGGTCCACCGTGGTCAGCGTGCCGGTGCCGAGGGCCACCAGCGAGTGGTTGGTGAAGCCGGCAACCTTCAACGTGCCGCCGTTCTGCACCACCAGATTGGCGGTGTTGTACTGGCCGGTGTAGGTGAAGTCGGAGATGGTCTGCAGGGCGTTGGCGCCGCCGGTGCCGCCGGTGAAGCCGAAGTACGCCGTCGGCAGGCCCACGTCCAGCGCTGGATTCGCGTTGAAGACAACCGTCTTGGTGACAGCCGGCACCACAGGCACGGGGGGGACGCTCCCGACTTGCATCGCGGTCAGCGTCTCCGTGATCGTGTTGTTGGCCGGGTTGAACACCAGACCGACCTGGGTCTCGTAGGTCGTTCCGCTGGCATCGCCCAACACGACCGGAGCCGTGGCCGTATAGCCGCCGGTTGCGCCATTGGTGCCGTAACGGGTGCCGCTATTGCCGTTACCGGGGTAGAGATTGAAGTCGATCGCCCCGCTGGGAGAGATCGGCGTTGCCCCACCGTAGCCGAGAGCGCCGCCGTTGGCGCCGACGGCAAACTGGGCGCGAGGATCGTTCTGGAAAACCACCGCCATGCCGTCGGCGATGTTGCCTTGGGTCGTGTAAACGAAGCTGGCGGTGAACCCGCCGCTCACCGGCACGTGCTTGGTCGAGAAGATGCTCCGCCCCTGGCCGTTGTTCTGCGTGGTAAGCGTCAGCACATCGCCGTTCACGGGGTCAAGGGCGACGCTCGTAGTTCCGGTTGCGGTATCGCTCTGGTTGATCTGCCAGGTGTTGCCGTCGCTGCCAAAGCCGTTCATCGTGACCGTCTTGGTGGTCTTGTTGCCCGCGATGGTAATCGTCGAGAAGTCCGTCACACCCACCGAGGCACTGAGTGTGCCGCCGTTGGTCAGGGTGGTGAGGGATGGCGGAAGCGTGACGCTGCCCTGGACGATCAACGTGTCCAGGGGGTTGATCGCCGGGAAGTTCCCGTTGATCGCAATCTGGCCGGTGCCAGTGGAGCCGAGAGTCAGGGGGTGTCCGGCCATGGTCAGGTCGCCGGTCTGGTTCAGGACGATCTTGCCGGCGGTGGCCACGAATCCATTGGACGTGGTCAGCACCAGCGGACTGCCGGTGAACAGAGTCAGCGTGCCGGCCCCGCCCTTGGTGAGGGTGCCGACGAGATTGACCGCCGGCCAATTGAGGTCGCCGGCGTTGTTGATGGTTGCGTTGGTGATGCTGGGCGGGTTGGTGACCACCAGACCGCCTGCGGTCGGACGCGGCAGATTAAGGGTGCTGTTCAGGCCCAGCGTCAGGCCGGCGGTGGTAATGACGCCACCGGCGGTGTTGTCCAGCGTTCCGGCGACTCCGCCGGGCACAACGATCGACACGGCACTGGAGTCGGCCGAAGTGCGGAGGGTGCCGCCGTTGAGGTTCACCAGGCCGATGCCCGAGAAGCTCTTGAGCCCCAGCGATGCGCCGTTGTTGTTAACCTGGATGGTGGACGGACTGGCCGGGGCGCCGAAGTTGTTGCTCGTAATAGCGGCGTTGGGCCAGGCGATCGTGCCCGATTGGGCAAGCAGGGTGCCTTCGAGGGAGCCGCCGGAGGTCAGCCCGCCCATCAAACCATTGAGCACAACCTGCGCGTTCTGCGGGATGTTGAAGCTACTGTTGACGTCCAACTCGTAGTTGGAGTTGGTGCTCAGATTCAGTATGTTCGGGTTCGCCTGCGAGCCACCGCTCAGGGTGATGGTGTTGGTGGTGTTGCCGAGCTCGACCTTGATCGAACCGGCGGTGGCGGCGGCAACGCCCTGGGGAGCCAGCGAGACCCCCGGCCCGCTGAGGGCGGACGCGACGCCGGCCAGAATTGTGCCGCCGCTGAAGGCGGTGACGTCGCTGGGAACCAGGATCGTCTTGCCGTCAGCGCTGGATGCGATCGCCAGCGTGTTGCTGGTGGCGCTGTTGTTGCTGAACTGGATCTGCATGCCCGAGGTGGTCGCGTTGCCGCCCAGAGGCGCGGCAATGTCGCTGCCGATCACGATGACGTTGCCGCCGCCGCCCTGGATCTGCAGCGTGCTGGCGTTGGTGATGCCATTGCTGGCGTTGGCCGAGTTGTCAAAGACCAGGTTGGCGACGCCCTGCTTGATGACCATGCCGCCCATGATTTGCGAGAGCTGGCCGCCGAAGATGTCGAAGCCCTGGCCGTTGCTGATGGTGGCGCCACCGTTGATGACCGTGCCGGTGAAGTGCGTGGGATTGGCAACGGCCCCTGCCATGGTCATGGTGCCGCTGTACAGGTTGAGGTTGCGGAAATTGGCGCCGCCGACCGCTTCGATATCGAGAATGCCGGTGCCATTCACGCCGACGTCGGTCGACGTGAAATCAACTGCGGTTTGGCCCTGGACCTGCCACAGACCGGCCTGGCGGGGATCGGCCGGATTGACCATCCACTGCGCGCCGCCCGTGAGCGGGCCGCTGAACCAGGCCGATTCGCCGGCGCCGCCGCCGCCCTGGCGGGCACCCATGGCGAAGTCCCATTGGCTGCCGGCCGCGAGGGTCTTCGTGCCCCAGCGGGTGGTTTCGCCCTGGTCGTTGTTGTTGTTGACGATAACATCCGGGTTCGTTCCGGCCGGTACGGCGTCGGCATTGTAGTTGTCGTACCAGTTGTTGTTGGCGCCCGCGGCCCCGCCTGAGAACGGAGCCTGCAAGGTGCTGTACGCGTTCCCATGCGGAGTGAGCATGAGCACGTTGCCATCGTCAGAACGCGTATAGAACGTGTAAACACCACCCTGGCCGGCGGGAACCGTAAACAGGCCGGTAAACAGAGTCGTGTAATTATCGTGGGGGAACGTGCCGACGGGTACGTTGAAGGCGGTCTCGTTGCGGGGCACCGGGAAGGTCATCGGACCCGGGGTGCCGCCGTTGTTGTTCACATCGTCGGAATTGGCCAGTTCCAACGAGGTCCGGAAGACCGGGTTGGTGTAATTCGGGGTAAGGCCACGCACCTCTTGCATGCCGTTGTTGAGCCTGGTGGCGCCGTTGTTGCTGGTGTAGAAGTTGCCCGCCAAGCCGTTCACCATGACCGAGGTGCCCGTGCCGGAGACGCGGAACGTGCCGTAGCCAAGGTTGACTTCGGCGCCGGCGACCGGGTTGACGGCGCCGGTGACGTCATGCCGGGCTTCGAACAGCCCGGCATTGCCAACGATGATCTTGCTGCCGGCCGGGAAGGTCGGCGCATTGACCTGATCGTCGGCAAGCAGTCTGCCGCCGTTGGTGCTGCCGACCGTCAGCGCCGCCGAACTGTTGAGGGCCACCAGGGTTCCGGATCGCACCAGTACGCCATTCGGATTCAAGGCCGTGTTCGCGTCAAAGTGAATGCCGGTGAAATTGACCGGGCCGCCCTGCACGTTGACGGCCGAATTCGGCTGCATCTTGAGCACGGCAACGTTGGTGAGAGAAATACTGCCGGTGATGGTCGAATTGGTGCCCGTCTGGGCCGTCAGGTCCAGGTTGGTGAATGTGCCTTGCATCTGGCCGATCTTGTCCGGGTTGTTCGGGTCGTTGATGAAGTACATCCCCGCCGCACCCCAAGCCAAACCGGCGCCCCGGCCCATCTGGGCCTGGACATAGGAACCGCCGCCGCCGTTCTCCCAGGCAATGGCAATGGCGTATTGCCCGGCGGCCGGGATCGTAACCGTATTGGTGACGACGCCGCAGCAGCCCGTCTGCGTTACGACGCGACCAGTGCTTTCAAAGATCCCGGAATGGTCGAAGTCGATATAGATGTGGCTGGCGTCGTCGGAAAGGGTGCCGAACGTGTACTGGCCGGCTTGCAGGTTCACCACGCCGGTCCAGATGCCCGCATCACCATCGTTGGAACCGTTGTTCCAGTTGGCAACTCCCACGGTGGCGCCATGGGCGCGCAGGGCGTTGCCGATGTTGTCCGTAAAGTTCATCGACCCCGTATAAGTGTAGGTAAAGGCCGGCGTGGAGGTCGAGCCATCCACGCCCACACCCAGGAAACCGTTGGGATTGATCGCCCGGCTCGGGCTGGGATAGAAGTATTTCTGGTTGCCTGTGGTGCTATTGTCGTTTGTGGTGATGCCCTGGGCCTGCCCGTAGATGCGCTCGATCAGCGTGTTGGTGCCGGCGTATGTGCCGGGGAGCAGATTGAGATTACCGCCGGCAAGCACGATCGGGGCGGCCCCGTTGCTGGTCACGCCAGCGCCCAGATCCGCGATGGTCAGCGTGCCGTTCTGCGCCTTGAGCGTGGTCGTGTTGGTCAGGGGCGGCGTGATCGGCTGATCCATCAGCAGCGTGCCGCTGCCGGTCATCGACAACGTGACGGGCGACGCGGGCAGGGTCAGCCCGGTGATGCGAGTCGTGTTGATGACATTGAAATTGGTGTCGCCCGCGACCGTGACCGACGGAAGAGTGAGGTTGCCCAGACCCTTGGTGGTCAGGGTGGCGCCGGACTGGGCCATGATGACGCTCGGCAGCATGGCGGATCCGCCCATCCCGTAGCCGTCGGTGTTGATCGTGCCCGTGCTGCCATTGAACTTCACCGCGTTGCTCCCGCTGAAGGGAATCGTCGCGGCATAACGGAGCAGGCTGGCGGTGCCATCGTCCACCGGTACGGTGAAGGTGGTGCCGTCAGCATTGCCGGCTGCCAGCCCGGGCGTGGTGTTGATCCCGAAGCCCTTGCCATCGAATTGCGCAATGTTATTGACAGTACCACTGCCTGCCGACCAGCCACCGCCACTGACGGCGCCAGCCCCACCGCCGCCATTGTACATGTCCACTTGGATGTTGTGCCATCCAGGCGTCAGGTTGAGATCGCCGGTGGTCAGGTTGGCGTTCCAAGTGTTATTATTCAGCACCTGGTTGCCATCGACCAGAATTTGCACCGCGTCGTCAATGTTCTTGCCGAAAGCAATATGCCCGGTGGCCGTGTAGAACTGGCCCGAGTAGAAGAAGTTCGTGTTGTCGCCCCAGCGGTAGCCCGTAGGCAGATTGGCCCCGTTGCCGTTCTGGACGCCGCTGGTCTGGCCCATGTCAAACCCCATCGACACGCCGTGCAGTCCGGTCGGAGTGCTGGGCGTATCCCACAGCGTTGCGCCCGCGGGGCTCAGCGGGAACGTTCCGTTGTTGGTAACAACGGTCTGGTGCAGCCCTGGGAGGTAGTCCTGGACGCCGATTGCCAGCGTGGAGCCGTCGCCCATCTGGATCGTCCCGGCGTTGGGCACGGGGTTGCCGCTGAGATGCACTGTGCCCGAGTTGACTGTCAGCCCGGTGGCCGTCCCATTGCCCGAGGCGTCATAGAAATGGACCTCGCCCGTGGCCCCGCCGCTGGAGGAGACGGTGATGGCTCCGTTGTTGACGGTTGCCTTGACCAGCAGCGAGCCGTTGCCGCTGATGTTGAAGTTGCGGGTGCCGCCGCCGAGGTCGACCGTGAGCCCGCTTCCGGAGGTTTGCGGCGTGGGTTGAATCATGCCGCCGGTGGTGTCCACATTGCCATTGAGGGTCAGGGTGCCCGCCGAGCGATCGAACAGCATCGCCCCGCCCTGCATGCTCAGACCGGCGGAGCCGATGACGATGTTCTTGCCCGTTGAAGCGCGCAGCGTGCCGTTGCTCTGCACGGTCAGGCCGCCGGTGAACTGGTAACCGCCGACGGAACTGGGACCGCCATCGGCCAGGACACTGCCGTTGCCATTGCCGCGGATGGTCAGCCTGCTGCCGAATTCGCGGTAGCCGCTGCCATTGGTGCTGCCGCTTCCGAGCGACAGATTGACATCCTGGGCATAGAGCGTGCTGGCAGCGGACGGCGTAATCGAGGCGGGCGTGAGGGTGTCGTTGTCGCCCGGCTTGCCGATGGCCGAGAACTGCTGCCCGCTGAGGGGAATGTCGTTGGGGTAAGCGACGTTCTGGCCCTTGCCGGCGGCCGTCAGCGACCCGATGAAGTAGCCGTAGTTGCCGCTGCCGGTGTTGGCAGCGAAGGTCGGGAATGTGGCCGGGTGCGGACTGTTGTTCTGGTCCAGGCCATCGGTCAGAATGCCGGCGACAGGGCCCAGTTGCGTGCCCGAGGCCCCGGCGTTGTCGAGTTTGACCAGGCTGGTTGAACTGATGGCATACACGTCCTTGTTTGCGTTCGCGTCGTAATGGTGGCCGAGCATCAGCATGCCGCCGTTTTTCACGGTCCATTGGCCGGTGAGGCCGGGGACGATGGAGCCGCCGCCCGAGTCATCGATCGTATCCGTAAGGGCGAAGCCCTTGACGTTGGTCGTGCTCGCATTGCCGGTGACGGTCACAGCCGCCCCGCCATCAGCCATGGGACCACTCAAGGTGGTCAGGTAGTCCTTGCCCGAGTTCCAGAAATCGTTCGAGTCCAGAACCAGGGGATTGAGCAACGGCAGCGTCGAGGCGTCAATCTGGCCGCTGAAAGTCGTGTTCTGGCCGGTGGAAGTCACGCCGCCGCCCTGCCAGACGATGACGGAGGAAATGGGTGCCGTGCCGCCGTTGGCGATCCGGCCGTTTTGCAGTTGCATGGCTCCAGGATAGATTGTCTGATTGCTCAGAGCGAAGGTGCCCAGCCCGGTCTTGAGCACGATGGATGAGTGCAGATTGAGTTGCCCGGCATTTCCGCTGAAACCGAGCGCCAGCGCGCCGGCCGGATCGGGGATGTCGAAGCGGATGGTGTTCGGGAGGAGGCCGCCGGCAACGAATGTGCGGGTGCCGCCGGACGTGTCGGAGGGATCCACGCCGGGGGCGACAATGTTGGGCCCGCTGATGCGCAGCGTGGAATTATCGTAGAAGCCGACTGAATTCTTCGTGTCTCCCAGAGAAGCGGTGGTCTGGATGTCCAGCGTCGCATTGGCTTGAACTTTCACGCCGCCGGTGAACGTGGAGTAGGTGTTGCGGAGCACCAGGGTCTGGGCGTCGCCGAGATTGGATCCGACAGTCAGACCCCCTATTCCTTCGAGGGTGCCGGTGGCTGCGACCGTCGTGGTGCCGCTGCCCCGGATCGCCGTCTGGTTGATCTTCAACCCGTTGGTTAGACTCAGAGTGCCGTTGTTCAGGATGACCTTGGTCTTGCCGACCGCGGTCTGATTCATAACGATCTCCGGCCCAATCGTGGTGTTGACCCCGAGGGCGTTGTACAGGGAGACGTTGGCGATGGTGTTGACCGTGACACCGCCATCGAGCAGGATCTGTGCCCCCTGGACGTTATAAGGTCCAGCCGCCGTGAATTGCAGCGAGCCCAGACCCGCGCTGAGGGAGAAGAGGTCGTTGTTCGTGGCCGGAGAACCGGCGTTGAAAATGAGGGTATCGCCATCGGCGGGCGAAACCGTCGCTGGGATCCCGCCGACGTCCCAATTGGTGAAGTTGCTCCAATTGATCGCGTCGCCCGAGCCGGTCCAGGTGAAATTGGCCGCACTCGCGCGCCCCGCCGAGAACAGGCTCAACCCCGCCACGGCCGCACCCAGCACCAGACTCCGCTTGATAAACCGAGACGCCCGACGAGTTACACTCTTTGACATAGCTCACTCCACTGTAAGAGAAGACGCCCGAACCGTTGTTGATGATACCGCTGTATACGATGAGACACAGAAATCCCCGGATGCACGATGCACCGGAGATAATCAGATCGAATAGTCGTGTTTACCTTGCTCACTCGTTGCCACATGCGCAAAAATAACCACATTCGCGCGTTCAACACGTCAGGAGCCCTAGCCGACCAGGCTCCAACACAGCCTCGCGCCCATGCCTTGCACCCATACCTCGCAACATGCAATTCGCTCCGCGCCCTGCCCGAGACATGCCAAAGACAGGTTGCCGAACCGACAGCGAGCACCGATTAGAAGCTCGCTCAACTATCTATAATATTTCATATCCGGACCGAAGCAAATCAAAAACCCATCATTTTCTCTCCCGATCTTCCTATAACCTGCCGCAAATCGAGCCCCTCGCCTACGCGACCCTCCAGACCAGGCTACCCATACTTTCCAGACATCCCATATTAACATAGCGCGGCGCGTACCTACATCGTTACGAACATACTCTTCAGCGCCGCGGGATCTCCGCGGACGGACCTTGATGAAATGGGCAATACCAGTGAATCCAGCCGCACTACTCCAACGCGGCTCAAATCCCGCAGCGGTGGAACGTGTCTGTGTGGCATGGGCAAGTACTCTCTTGCCCGTGTCTTGGACCGCCAGATGACTTGAGCCGCGCAGGCATATCAGGTCGCTTCCGACGAGGCCGACGCAGCCGCGGACTGCTCCGCGACCGGCTCCTTGGTGCTCACGGCCTCGAAGAAAAGATGCTTGTTCTTCTCGTCCTCTGCTTTCACGGTAATGCGAATCAGATCCTTGCCCTTGTACGCGCCGCGCAGAATCTCCTCCGAAAGCGGATCCTCCACGTGCTGCTCAATCGCCCGACGCAGCGGCCGGGCGCCAAAGTCGGCGTTGGTCCCCTTTTCGATCAGGAACTCCTTGGATTCCGGCGTCAGTTCCAGCCGTAAACCATGCTCCGACAACCGTTTGGTGACCTTGCCGAGCTCCAGCTCGACGATCTGCTCGAGATTCGCCCGCGACAGGGATCGGAAGACGATCACGTCGTCGAGCCGGCCGATGAACTCCGGCCGGAAGTACCGCTCGACTTCCTTCATCACCGTTTCCTTCATCGCCTGATAGCTGCGCTCTTCCTGTCCGCCTCCCTTGCCCTTGGCGTGCAGCCCAAACGCATTTCCGCCACCCTTGATCAGTTCCGAACCGATGTTGCTGGTCATGACCATGATGACGTTTCTGAAGTCCACCCGCCGCCCGAAGGAATCCGTCAGGTGGCCCTCCTCCATGATCTGCAAGAGCATGTTGAAGACGTCGGGATGGGCCTTCTCCACCTCGTCCAGCAGCACCACGGAATACGGCCGCCGGCGGATACGCTCCGTGAGCTGCCCGCCTTCTTCGTACCCGACGTACCCCGGAGGAGCGCCAATCAGCCGGCTGACATTGTGCTTCTCCATGTACTCGGACATGTCAATCTGGATAAGCGCATCCTGATCGCCGAACATGAACTCCGCTAACGCCTTTGACAGCAATGTCTTACCGACGCCGGAGGGACCCAGGAACAGGAACGAACCCATTGGACGGTTCGGATCCTTCAGCCCGCTGCGGGCTCGGCGGATCGTCTTGGCGATGGTCGCGATGGCCTCATCCTGCGAGATGACCCGCTTGTGCAGCTCCTTCTCCAGTTCGAGCAGACGCTGGGCCTCTTCCTTCTCCAGCCGGGTGAGCGGCACGCCGGTCATCTTGCTGACCACCTCGGCGATGACTTCCTCGTCCACCACGCCGTCGATCTCCTTCGCCTTTTCCTTCCACTCGCGCTGCATGTCCTCCTTCTTCTTACGCATCGACTCGGCCTGATCCCGCAGCCGGGCGGCCTCCTCATACTCGGCATTGCGGACTGCTTCGTCCTTTTGAATCGACAGCCGCTCGATCTGCTCCTCGATCTCGGCCAGCGACGGCGGCTTGGCCATCGACCGCAACCGGATCCTTGCCCCGGCCTCATCCAGCACGTCGATGGCCTTGTCCGGCAGGCAGCGCCCGGTGATGTAACGTTCGGAGAGTTCCACGGCCGCCAGCAGCGCCTCATCGCGAATCTGCACGCGATGGTGTGCCTCATAGCGGTCGCGCAGGCCCTTGAGGATCTCGATGGCCTCCGTCTTGCTCGGCGGGTTGACGTGGATCGGCTGGAATCGCCGCGCCAGCGCCGCATCCTTCTCGATGTACTTGCGGTATTCGTCAAACGTCGTCGCCCCGACACACTGAATCTCGCCGCGCGACAGGGCGGGCTTGAGCACGTTGCTGGCGTCGATGGCCCCCTCGGCGCCCCCGGCCCCGACGAGCGTGTGCAGTTCGTCAATAAACAGAATGACGTTCTTGGCCCGGCGGACTTCGTTCATCACCGCCTTGATGCGCTCTTCAAACTGCCCGCGGTACTTCGTCCCGGCCACCATCATCGCCAGGTCGAGCACCACGATCCGCCGGTCGCAGAGAATCTCCGGCACGCTGTTGCCGATGATCATCTGGGCCAGGCCCTCGACGATCGCCGTCTTGCCGACGCCCGCCTCGCCCAGCAGCACCGGATTGTTCTTCTGCCGCCGGCAAAGGATCTGGATCACGCGTTCGATCTCGTTCTTGCGCCCGATGACCGGATCGAGTTGCCCTTCGCGGGCCAGTTCCGTGAGGTCGCGCCCGAAGCTGTCCAGCGCGGGCGTCTTGCTCTTGGCCTTCTGCCCTTGCTTCTCGGACGGCGCCGGACCGGCCCCGCCTTCTTCGCTCTCCACGCCGGCGCCGAGCAGGTTCAGCACCTCCTCGCGCACTTCATCGAGCTTCAGCCCCAGATTCATCAGCACCTGGGCGGCCACGCCGTCGTGCTCGCGCAGCAGCCCGAGCAGCAGGTGCTCGGTGCCGACGTAGTTGTGGTTGAGGTTGCGGGCCTCTTCGATGGCGTACTCGATGACCTTCTTGGCACGCGGCGTCTGGGGCAGCTTGCCCATGGTGACCATGTCCGGGCCGGATTTGACGAGCTTCTCGACTTCCAGGCGCACCTTGCGCAGGTCCACGTCCAGATTCTTCAGCACATTGGCCCCGACGCCGGAGCCTTCCTTGACCAGCCCGAGCAGGATGTGCTCGGTGCCGATGTATTCGTGATTGAAGCGCTGCGCCTCCTGGTTGGCCAGCGCCATGACCTTGCGGGCCCGGTCCGTGAAACGTTCAAACATGTCCATCTCCGTGTTGGCCGGCGTTCTTGGGCGCCGGCCCCTCTCGTCGCGATCCCTGCTTCAGAGCCGGCCTCGTCGGCCGGAAAAAGACTGACGCATCAGGGAATTCTAGGTTTAGCACGGGGTTAATCAAGGAAGCGGACGATGCACATGACAATGGATAACTGAATCGGCCAGGGGAAAGCTTGCCTGCTCCATCGCGACTCGCCTGTAGCCGCGATCGCTGATCGCGGTTTCCCACTTGCCTGCTCCATCGCGCGTCGTGTACATTGACCCAGACGCGTTACGGACTCAAGTCCGCATCCTCGAAGGAATTCTTCAATGCCGATGACCAGAGAACAAGTGTTGCGCGAAGCCATGTCCCTGGCCCCCGACGACCGCGAGGCCGTGGCGGAAGAACTGCTCATGAGCTTGGACGAGAAAGAGACCTCGCGACTACAGACGATCTGGCTCGCCGAGGCCCGACGCCGCGACGCCGATTACTCCGCCGGCAAGATCAAAGCCTCCAGCATTGACGCCGCACTCAACCGGATCATGGCAAGGAGACGGCCGTGACCGTCGTCATGCTCGAACCGGCCGAGGCAGATCTTGCGGCGGCGTTTGACTACTACGAGCAAGCTCGGCCCGGGCTCGGACACGAGTTCGTCGACGAATTTCGACGAGCCGTCGACCGAATCCTCACCTATCCTGGAGGCTGGCATTCACTCGATGCGACGTATCGTCGCTGTCTGTTGCACCGGTTCCCATACGCAATCATCTACCGTGTGGCCGAGGTCGAGAAGGAAATCGTCATCGCCGCAGTCTTCCACACCAGCCGCGAACCTGATTCATGGCGGAGTCGGCGGTAACTGAAACATCTCTTGCCTTGGCTACCGCGTAGCCATCGCCACCATCCTGGTCACATCCCCTCGCATCGGCAGTGCCGGTTGGGCGCCGAGCCGCGTGCAGCACAGCGCCCCGGCCGCATTGGCGAAACGAACCGCGTCGCCGATCTTCATTCCCTCGCCCAGCCCCACGGCCACTCCCGCCGTAAACGCATCCCCCGCCGCAGTCGTGTCCACCGCCTCCACCTTGAACGGCCGCACGCTGCGGACTTGCCCGCCCTCGAAGATGAGCGCCCCTTCCGCCCCTCGCTTGAGCACCACCATTCCCGGCCCGCGCTCCAGCAACATCCGCCCCAGCGCGCGATCGTCCCCCTTCCGCCCGGCCAGCGCCTGCGCCTCGGACTGATTCGGGGACAGGATGTCCACCTGGTACAACTCCGGCGGCAGCCCGGCCGCCGGCACCGGCGCCGGATCGAGTATCGTCCACACGCGGTGTTTGCGGCACACGCTGATCGCGCGCTCCACCGTCTCCAGCGGAATCTCCAACTGAATCACCGCGGCCGCCGCTCCCTGGATGAGCTCCCCCGCGTTCTCCACATCCCGCGGCGACACCCGCCCGTTCGCCCCCGGCGAAACGACAATCGAATTCTCCCCGCTCTCCGCCACCGTAATCAGCGCGCATCCGCTGGCGCACTTCTTCG
>JBIOJL010000019.1:0-28913 GCA_044450885.1 Tepidisphaerales bacterium | reverse complement strand
CTCGCAGACGCGGTCGAGCACGCGCTTGAGCACGACCTTGTCGTGCTCGATGTCGAACTTCTTCCCGGCCTTGCCGGCGATGTTGGAGACGCCCGACAGCTCGCTGACCAGGATCTTGCGGCTGTTGCCGACGGTCTCGGGCGACACGTGCTCGTAGGTGCTGACATCCTTCTGCACCGCGTGGACGTGCATGCCCCCCTTGTGGGCGAAGGCGCTCAGGCCCACGTAGGGCTGGCCCTGCACCGGATTCAGGTTGGCGGTCTCGTAGACGTAGCGCGACACGTCGGTCAACAGCTTGAGCGTGCCCGGCCGCAGGCAGTCGTGGCCGTACTTGACCTGCAGGTTGGCCACCAGTGGAATGAGGTCGAGGTTGCCGCAACGTTCGCCCACGCCGTTGATCGTGCCCTGGGCATGGTCGGCGCCGGCGTTGATGGCGGCCAGGGCGTTGGCGACGGCCACGCCGCCGTCGTTGTGCGGATGGATGCCGATGCGCGCACCCGCCAGTTTCTGGCGCACGCCGGTGACCGCCTCGGCGATGAACTCGGGCATGCTGCCGCCGTTGGTGTCACACAGCACCAGCACGGACGCCCCGGCGCCCAGCGCCGCTTCCAGCGTGCGCAGGGCGTACGCGGAATTGGCCCGCCAGGCATCGAAGAAGTGCTCGGCATCATAGACCGGCTGCCGGCCGGCCGACTTCATCAGGCCGATCGAATCGGCGATCATGGTCAGGTTCTCTTCGAGCGTGACGTTGAGCACCTTCTCGACCTGATACGGGCTGGTCTTGCCGACGATGGTGACGACCGGCGTCTGGGCATCGAGCAACGCCTTCATGCCGGGGTCGTCCTCGGCCTTGATGCCGCGGCGGCGGGTCATGCCGAAGGCCGCGACCTTGGCGCTGCGGAAACTCATTTCCCGGACATCCTTGAAGAACTGGGCATCCTTGGGGTTGGAGAGCGGGAATCCGCCTTCGATGTAGTCGACGCCGAGTTCGTCGAGTTTCTGGGCGATGGAGAGCTTGTCCTGGAGCGAGAGGTTGAACCCCTCGCCCTGGGTGCCATCGCGGAGGGTGGTGTCGTAGATTTCGATTCGGCGTGCGCTGCTCATGGGACTTCCTCTTGCTTGCAAACGATGACGCCCTGCCGTCGCGGGCAGGGCGTGTGGTTAAATTCGACAGAAAAACCAGCCCTACCCGCGTTGTCGTGGGGTAATAATCATGGCCGGAATAATCGCCAGCATGCAGAACATGGTCTGGGATAATACCCGGAAAACGGGGGAGGTCAAATGGCGGGCGAGCCATCTCCTATCGCACGGCCAGCGTTCTTGGTAGAATGCCTGGACCCGGCGGGGTTTGGGTTGTACATGCACTCACCGAGTGTATCTTCGCCGCGGCTCTCTCCAATCAGGAGTAAGCATGTCAGACATCTTGTGTCCACATTGCCAGGCTGGCAATCCGGCCGGTAACGCTTTTTGCAAGTCGTGCGGAATGGCCTTGCCCCGTGGATCCAGCGGACCGCGCGTCATCACCGGCGACGCGGTTCCCCAGAGCGCCATCGGACAGTCGCTGGTCAGCGAAGACCTGACCAAGCAGATGAAGAAGGTGTTCTACACCTTGCTGGCCGTCGGGCTGATCCAAATGACCTGCGGCGCAATTCTGCTGGTGGCCCTGAAGAACAACCCGGCGATGACGCTGAATCTCCCCATCCTGTTGCTGGCTCAATTTGGCGTGGCCGGCGTCTTCATCGTCCTGTCGATCTGGTCCAGGAAGGCCCCGCTCCCGGCGGCGATTGTCGGGCTGGTGATTTACGCAACCCTGGTCATACTGAACGTCGTCAACGCCATCTCCAACATGAGCGCAGGGGGTCCCAAGACCGGCATCGGCGGACTGGGAATCGGCTGGTTGGACATCGTCATCATGGCGGTCCTCGTCCAGGGCATCCAGGCGGGCATCAAGTACCGCAAGCTCCAGGAAGCCTCCGCGCGATAAGAGGGCGATTGCCATGGAGGATACCCCCCGGCAAGATCCTGCCACCGTGCCACCGGAAACACCGGGCGATGACATTCCGGTTGCGCGGCGGGTTCAATATTGCGGCCGGTGCGGGGCGATCCTCCTGGAAGGCAGCGGTGACTGCGCGGCCTGCGCCCAGCGAACGGCCCGGCAGTCGGCCAACCGGACCTACTCAGCCGAGTGGAGCGACATCAAATCGGCCATGATGCTGTATTTCTCGCTGCTGGCGGTGTCGGTGGTGACAATCATTGTCCTGTTGTCGTCCAAAGGTGAGATGGGCGTCACCGGCGAAATCGTTGCCTCATCGGCCATGTCGCTCATTGTCCTGGTCTGGTCGATCGCCAGGCACGACCGGGTGCGGCGGCTCCTGTTCAGCAGATCGCGCATCCGCTGGTACTTCCTGGCGTTGGGATGCCCGATCGCCACCTTCCTGCTGGCGGCGCTCTGCATCCAACTGCTTGTCAGGCTCTTTCAGGTCGAGCCCATCGCGTATCTCGCGCCGTATCAGCGCGAAGGATGGTCGTTTGTCTGGCCGGTGCTGCTGATCTGTGTTCAACCGGCTGTTTTTGAAGAACTGGCGTTTCGTGGCGTGATCCAGGGGTCCATTGAAGCCGTGGTCGGACCCTGGCAGGGAGTCCTGGTCAGCGCGGCCATGTTCGCGATCATCCACCTGTCGATCCCGAGCCTGCCGCACCTGTTGACGCTCGGCATCGTGCTCGGCTGGCTGCGCATGGGCAGCGGGTCGATCTATCCGGGCATGATCGTCCATTTTCTGCACAACCTGCTTGTGCTTCTTGACGAGCGATCGGGAGGGTTTCTCAAGTGGTAGTGGAACATGAAATCGTGACCACGATGGAACCGGCCGCCGCACTTGCCCTTGCCGCCAGGTTCCTCAACGAAGGTGGTTTTGTTGGCGACAGCACCGCGGGGTTTGCACTGGCTCAGAGCCAGTGGACGACCCTGGACATGCGCCGCGGCAAGCAGAATCCAGCGCGTGCGAAATCGGTTTCCGAGCTGCCCCAGCGCCTGATCATCCAATACGATCGTGGCCGGATCACGATCGCAGCCTCGATTACCGCCAGCTACGTCTGGGGCGGCCAAAGGGGGTTCAACGTCGGATTCGGGATTTCCACGGCCGCCGAATCGCCCAGGAAGATGGCGATGCACCAGCGGTTGCTGCTTGGGATCATCAATGGGCTCGACCGGCTTCTGGCGGGCAATCAGACTCCCGAGGCGTCACGCGTCGAATGGCTGGCTGCCGAAGCGGAAATCGCCGCGGCCGCCCGCAAGCGCCGGACCCGGAACATCATCATCGGTTCTATCGCGGTTTTCTTCTTCATCGCGATGATCGCATTGCTGATTATTTCCGTCACGTCGCGGCACCGCTGGTGAGCCCAGCGTGGCGTGGCCGCAGCCAAAGCAACAACAGCTACGGAGAGAGAGCACGTACGGAAGAAAGCTCTCACGCAGAGGCGCGATGCTCGCAGAGAAGAGCTGGACACCGTCGACTTGTCTCTGCGAGCCCTGCGCCTCTGCGTGAGGAATGTCTGTCCGACCGATGAGGATGACAGGCAGGAATGCCTGTCCTACTGGCGAGCGGCGCCCGCGCTACCATTTTTGCCGTTTTCCGCGTAGATTCCCCGGCCATGCGTCTTCCTTCCATCATCCTCTGCGCCGCCGCCGCGATCTTGAACCTCTCGTGTACACCGACGGATCACCGCCGCGAGATCGAGCAGACCCGCTACGACACGCTGAAGAAACTCCAGGCGATCTCCTACCACCGCGTCGGAGGACAGGCCACGGTCGATGAGTCCCTCTTCATACTTCCCAACGGCGCCGTCAAGGCCAGCAGCATGATCAGCAGCAAGATGTACGGCAGCGGGCAGGGCACGCTCAGCGAACTCCAGCAACTCCAGCTCGCCACGCTCTTTGAGAACTGGGACCAGCTCAAGCCCGAATATCCCTCGCCCAGACCGTCGGGAAAACCGGCCACCTACGCGATACAATTCGGAGAGAAGAAGATCGTGGTGGCCGACGACGCCGAGAACATCCCCGAGGAGCTTGTCCGCGTGCGTGCCCGGCTGTCGGGTATCTTCAACGATCTGGTGAAGAAATGAGCCCGCAAAGGAGAGGAACATGAAACGCATGCTGCTGGGCGCGGCCGTGCTGCTGGCGATGGCCGGCTGCAACCGGGTGGACGTCGACAAGGAGCACTACGAGAAAGTCCGCGTCGGCATGACGGCCGGGCAGGTCGAGGAGATTCTCGGCAAGGGCAACGCCGCCAGCCAGGCGGACGCCGGCGGTGTGGACACCCGGCAACTGGTTTGGAAGTCCGGAGAAAAGCAGATCACCGTTTCCTTCAGCAATGGCAAGGTGGTCAACAAGGTCAAGGCCGGTTTCTGAATCTTATCGGGCGAGGGACCGGGTCATGCCGCTCTCGTCCGCGACCGATGCTGCCTGTTGAGGCGTCGCGCGCACCCGGAAAAGGAAGGCCCATGAAATCGTTCAAGGAATGGCTCGGCGAAGGCGAACAGATTTACGCCCAGACGATGTCGGAGTATGAGGAACTGGAGACCCAACTGGCCGACCTGCAGCAGCGCCTGGCCCAGAAGAAGGCCGAGGTCAACGAGATCGCCTCGGTGATCGGCAAGCCGGCCGTGTCCCGGCCCGAGCCGGCGCGGGTCGAGCGAGTCTCCGGCGCCGCAACGCCCCAGTTCATGGATCGCGACACCCCCGGCTCCGTCCCCGCCTCCCGCCAGACGATCGCCAAGGTGCTCGCGGGCAAGTCGATCGGGTAGTCAGACATCGTTCTTTGTTCTTGGTTGTTTGTTCTTCGTTCTTCGCTGGCAGCTATTTGCTGTCGGCCACCCCTCCGGAATCTCTGACGACAAAGAACGAAGAACAAACAACAAAGGACTGCCGCAGCGCCCGCTTCCCCTCGGCCAGCCTATGATTCTCCCAGAGACTCTCCGCGTTCTCCGGGTTTGGTCTATGAAGCACTTCGACTGCCTCGTCATCGGTTCCGGTCCCGGCGGCCAGAAGGCGGCCATTCAGGCCGCCAAACTCGGCAGGCACGTCTGCGTCGTCGAGAAGAACCCCGTGGTCGGCGGGGCGGCCATCAACACCGGCACGATTCCCTCCAAGGCCCTGCGCGAGGCCGTGCTCCATCTCACCGGCATGAGCCGCCGGGCCCTGTTCGGCGAGCAAAGCCGTCTGAAGAAGCACATCACCATCGAGGACCTGATCTACGTCTCGCAGCAGGTCATCCACCAGGAACTGGCGACCGTCCGCGACCACTTCGACCGCAACGAAATCGAGCTGACCTGGGGCGAGGCCCACTTCGAATCTCCGAACATGGTCCAGGTCGTGCGCGATGGCGAGTCCGAGCGGATCACGGCCGATATCTTCGTGATTGCCTCGGGCACGCGTCCGGCCGTGCCCGCGACCGTGCCTTTCAACGGACGGACGATCTTCACCTCCGACGGCCTGCTGAAGATCGGGCAGCTTCCCAAGTCGATGATCGTGGTCGGCGGCGGCGTGATCGGCACGGAATACGCCTGCATGATGTCGGCGCTGGGCGTGAAGGTGATACTGGTCGAGGGGCGCAACGAGGTGCTGGGCTTTCTCGACCACGAGATCTGCGAGGCGCTGATGTACCAGATGCGCCGGTCGGGAACCACGCTGCGGCTGGGGGAGAAAGTCGCCAGGATCGAGGACCTGAAGCCGGCGGCCACACCAGCGGTGCCTGTCCCCAATGGCGCGCCAGCAGTCGCGGTCGCGGCCCCGGCTCCGGCCGCGTGCAGTAACGCCGACTGCGAGCCGACGGTGCAGGCGACGCTGGAGTCGGGCAAGGTGCTGCGGGCGCAGACGCTGCTCTACGCGGTGGGCCGCCAGGGCACGACCGGCGCGCTCCAACTCGATCGGGCCGGCCTCGAGGCCGACGACCGGCAGCGGCTCAAGGTGGATGAGTTCTATCGCACCAAGGTGCCGCACATCTATGCCGTCGGCGACGTGATCGGCTTCCCGGCGCTGGCGTCGACGGCGATGGAACAGGGCCGGCTGGCCGCGTGCCACGCCTTTGGCGAGCCGGCCACGTCGATGCCGGAACTGTTTCCCCTGGGCATCTACGCGATTCCCGAGATCTCCATGGTCGGCCGGACCGAGGCGCAACTGACCGAGGCCGGGATTCCCTACGAGGCGGGCATCGCGCTGTACCGCGAGCTGGCCCGCGGCCAGCTCCTGGGCGACGAGGAGGGCATGCTCAAGCTGCTGATCCACCAGGAGACGCACGAGATCCTCGGCGTTCACGTCATCGGCACCGGGGCAACCGAGCTGGTCCACATCGGCCAGGCCGTGATGGCCTACAAGGGCAAGGTCGAGTACTTCATCAACAGCGTCTTCAACTACCCCACGCTGGCCGAGGCCTACAAAGTGGCGGCGCTGAACGGGTTGAACAAACTGCGGCACGTGTGAGGCAAACTCGGAAGCCGAGTTGCCAACGGCCGACTCCGATTTCAGTAGGGCCAGTGTCCTCGCTGGCCTTCCTGCGGTGCGAGCCGTTCGGTGATCCAGGCCAGCGAGGACGCTGGCCCTACTGACTCCGCGTCGGCGGCCCGCTATACTTTTCCCCCCTTGAGCGAAGAACCCAACATCCCCAAGCTGAAGAAGAAAGTCGATGCCTTCCTGCGCGCCCTTCGCCATCTCTGGCCGCACCGGCGGTTCGTGCTGGTGTCGATCCTTTGCGCGTTTGTCGTAGGCGGCGTGTTCACGGCCGGGCTCGGCACCATGCTGCCGGTGATGCAGATCCTCATCAACGGCGACACCATCGAGGACTGGGTCAACCGCAAGATCGTCGAAGAACGCCTCGAGGTCCGCCTGGCCGACGACAACTACACTGTCCGGCCGATCAAGATCACGCCCGGCGGGGTGGCCGCCGCGGCCGGGTTGCCCGTCGGGGCGGCGTGGACAATTCCGGACGCGCCCGCCAGCGATCGCCCGGCCAGCCGGTTGTTGGCGCATCTGGCCGACCGTGGCCGGACCAGCGCGCTACTCATCAGCCAGGATCGCCCGGCCGTTACCGTGCAACTCCGCGATGCGCCGCCCTGGGTCTATACCGGCCAAGCCATCGCCCGGCTGCTGCCGACGAATCCCGTCGGGGCCATCGGCGTGGTGCTGGGGTTCATCGTCTGCCTGTCGGTCTTTGGCAACACCATGCGCTTCTTCCAGGAGTATTACTCCGAGAAAGCTTCGATCCTGGCGGTGCGCGATCTCCGCAAGCTCACCTACGACCACGCCCTGCACCTGCGGCTTTCCTTCTTCGGCCAGGCCGGCACCAGCGACGTCACCCACCGCATCACCCAGGACGCCCAGGGGCTACAGGATGGCATGAAAGGCATCCTCGGCAACAGCATCCAGGAACCGATCAAGGCGGCCATGGCGCTGGGTCTGGCGATGTACATCTCCCCGCAGATCACGCTGTTCATCATCGTCTTCGCCCCGCTGATGCTGGCCATCATCCGCAAGTTCGGCAAGCACGTCCGCCGGGCCGCCCGGGCGGCGCTGCAGAGCAGCGCGGCGATGCTCGGACAGATCGAATCCACGCTCATCGGCATCCGCGTCGTCAAGGCCAACAACGCCGAACCGTACGAGCGCCGGCGTTTCCGCGGCATGCTCACGAAGCTGGTCCGCGAGCAGCTTCGCATCGCCAAGATCGAGGCGTTCAACACCCCGACGCTGGAGATGTGTACCCTCATCGTTGTCTGCTGCATCGTGCTCTATGCCTCGTACATGGTGCGGGTGGCCCATGTGCTCACGACCAGCGAGTTCTTCCTGGTAATGGCCTGCCTCGTCGGCATCGGCGAATCGCTCCGTAAGACCACAAAGATCAACACCATCATCCAGAAAGCCAACGCGGCCGCCGCGCGGTTGTTTGAGGTGATCGACATGGAGGTGGAGCGGCCGCGGATCAACACTCCGCTGGCGCCGCGGCCACGCAAAGTGCTCCCGCCGCTGGCGCGGGAGATTCGCTTCGAGAACGTCACCTTCACGTACCCCGGTGCCAAGGGCCCGGCGCTGTCGGGGGTCAGCCTCGTCGTCGAACGCGGCCGGTCGGTTGCGGTGGTCGGCCGCAATGGCAGCGGCAAGACCACGCTGCTGGCGCTGCTGCCGCGGTTTTACGATCCGCAGTCGGGCGGCATTACCATCGACGGCCTGGACATCCGCGAGGCGACGCTGCTTTCGCTACGGCGGCAGATCGGCATCGTCACCCAGGACTCGGTGATCTTCCCCGGCACCATCGCGGAGAACATCGCCTACGCCAACCCGCGGGCATCGCGCGAGCAGGCGATCGCGGCCGCCCGGAGGGCCTTCGCCCACGACTTCATCATGGAGAAGCCCCAGGGCTACGACACGGTGCTTGGCGAGCACGGTTCGCAGCTCTCTGGCGGCCAGAAGCAGCGGCTCTGCATCGCCCGGGCGATCCTCCGCGACTCTCCGATTCTCATCATGGACGAGGCCACCAGCCAGGTGGACGCCGAGAGCGAGAACCTGATCCAGCAGGCCATAGACAAACTGATGCACGAACGGACAACGTTTGTAATTGCCCATCGTTTCAGCACCATCCGCTCGGCCGACAGCATCGTGGTCATGGACCGCGGCGAGATCGTCGGCCTGGGGCAGCACGACTCGCTGATGCAGGGCTGCGAGGTGTACCGGCAGTTGTATGAGCGGCAGATGGGGGCGTGAGGGTCAATGCGGAATGGTGAATGCGGAATGCGGAGAGCAGAATGCAAAATGCAAAGTGAAAAGTGCAAAATGGCGGAGGCTCGCGCAGAGAATCTCGGGCGATGATGGCTTCTATATCGCTGAGGTGATGTGATGGGATTGAGAATGGAAATTTACCAATTCAGGGGCCAAGTTCCGTCGTTCGAACAGGTCAAGCGCAAAGTCTGCGAATTGGCAGATGAGGCTGTGGTAACAGAAGGTACGTTCGATTCCTCACCATCGGACCAAGCGGAAACACACGTTGTCGCGAAGTCGGCTCATTGCATCCTGTTACGTAATAGGCATGCCACGTTTTATTTCCGACGTCATCGATATCGATCATACATAAGGGTGACGGTCTCTTTGGATGGAACTAAAATAGTCGCGGTGGGTAACAACCTTCGGCTCTTCGAGGCTATCTCCAAATCGTTAGCAAGTCTGGGTGGGGCTTCCTCCACGTACAACGCCCAATGACATGAGCTGGGCGATTGGTTGTTTGTTCCCGACGCGCACGGATCACAGAAAAATGTTTGTTAGGGTGTCCGGGAATGGGTGTCAAACATAAGCGTCTGATGCCATTGTGGTTACGTTGACGGGTACGGCGGCCGGCCGTCGAAAAACCCCGTCCTTTTCGGGTCCAAACGGTGTCCCGATCGGTCCCGGGCGGGTCCGGAAGTGATCCGAGTGGACGGTTCCAGAGTAAGGATGAAGGATGAAGAAGGCCACTCTTGATCATCGTTCATCGTCAGGCAGTCGCCGCTGAGAAGCGAGGGTATTCGGTTGAGAAAGAGCGTGGGCATGAGACCTTGTCTCACCCCTAAGAAGCCTGAAAGTCCAAGGACGTTCAGAGCGAGATACCGATTGCGACTTGTATCTCAATGTTAGGGCGCGTGTCAAGAGGCAATTCGGGAATTTTTCGGTTGGGGAGGATTGGTCAACCACGAAGGGCCGCCAAGGGCCACGAAGAGGAATCGAAGATTCCGTGGTTGGAAGGAAGAAGGGGATTGGCCGCGAAAATGGGTGGTGGCGGTGGAATCTGAGAGTTCCAGATTCGGAGAGTCCGACAGGAACACACCTTGTGAATGATGAAACTACCTGCGTCCCCGTCTCATTCCTCCGCCCGGTAATTGCCGGGATGCGCCCATCGGGTACGATCCAAGGCGTGAAACACGTCCGCTCCAGCCTTCGCCGCCTGTTCAATATCCTGTCGCTGCTGTCGTTACTGTTGTGCATGTCGCTGGTGGTGCTGTGGGCGCGAAGCTACCAGGGAGGGGGCAGTGCCATTCCCCGGCAGCCTTCGCCGGCCGGCACGTATGTCCACTCGTTCAGGGGCGAGCTGCGCCTGCGGATCTGCGACCACGATCATCCCGTGCCGGCAGGAGGATGTATTGGGATGGCCGTGTACCGCCCGCTCCCCGGCGAGATGGAACTCCGCGCGGATCGTTCGCGCGACGCCTTGTTCGCGTTCGACCACGGCTTCGTCCAGGTGGCTGTCGGCAGCAGCGACGGCGGGAAATCGGTGGTGTACGCCCCCAGGTACGTCCCGTTCCGATCCGTGAGCATACGCCATCGCCACCTCCTGGCCGTTACAGCGATGCCCGTACTGTGCTGGCTGATTTTGCTGGCATGGAGTCGGAGGCAACACCGCCGTCAACAACTCAGGAGGATGAGCGGCCTCTGTTCTGCGTGTGGGTATGACCTTCGCGCTTCCCCGGATCGTTGTCCGGAATGTGGGATATCCGTGCCTGTGGATCACGCGACGAGGGTGGGACCATGAAAAAGTTCCTTGGCGGTGCTTCGTGGTTGGAACCCGCATTCACCCGAACATCTGCGTCCAGTGATTCCCGGATCGGCCCAGGCCGGTGCGGTGCTGGCGGGCGAGCATGTTCTTGTGATGGCCGGGCGAGTGCCACCACATGCGGATGGCACCTTCGCCCGTGCCTGTTCCCGAGGCGATGTTCTCGGCGCTGGCGGAGGTGCCGGCCAAGGCGGCACGCTTCCACGGGCCTGCAGGTGGTTCGCGCCGGGCGCGGACCAGCGCTGGGTGATCCGGCTGCGGCCGCGGCGGAGGTCTTCGGCCTGCTGCAACTGCTCACGCCCGGCGGGCGGGATGAGCGGGTCGTCGGCGCCGTCGATGACCAGCGCCGGGGTGGGGACCTCGGCCAGAAGTCTGGCCGGCACGAGATCGTCGAAGCGGCAGCCGGCGAGGCGGCCGGCGATCGCGATGGCCACCCGGTGCAGCGGGCGGATGTCGAACGCCATGAGCTTCATGTGTTCCCAGGTCGCCTGGCCGTACGAGCAGAACGGCGAGTCGAGCACGAGGCCGGCGATGTCGGAGCGGATGCCGGCGACCGCCAGGGCGATGCCGGCGCCCATGCTCAGGCCCACGAGCGCTAGCGTCCGCGTCTGCTGCGGGAACTGGGCGAGCAGTTGGTTGATGACCTGATCGACGTCGTGGCGCTCATGACACCCCGCAGTCGAGAAGCGCCCTTCGGACTCGCCGTGGGCCCGCATGTCGGGGACGAGGATGTTCCAGCCGAGTTTGTGCAGCATCGGCGCCCAGGCGATGGCGCCGACCTTGGCATCGGCCCGGCCGTGCAGCAGGACGATGCAGCGGTCCGAGGGAGCGCCGGCCGGGATCCACCAGGCGGCCAGCAGCAACGGCCGGCCGCCGGCGTGGTCGAGCACGCGGAACGACAGCGGCTGGAACGCGAGGCCAAGGTCGGCCGGCGAGAGCCGCCCCAGCAGGTACACGGCCTTGCCGTCGGTCATCCGAGGTGGCTTGAGCAGGAGCAGAGCGAGGAGTGTGGCCGCCAGCAGATAGACGGTGACGGCGGCCAGGACGAGCATGAGGATGAGGGGGAAGGGGTTCAAGGGTTTAAGGGTTCAAGAGTTCAAGGGTCGAGAGTTTAAGGGTTTGGGACGGATGGCGAAACCCGTACCGCCTTTAGGCGGTTTGAAGAGCCGCCTGAAGGCGGTACTACGAACGTGACCACGCAGACACGGCTTGCAGTAGACAAGCCGTGGCACCCCGAGCGGAACCTCCGACAGTTGTTGCTACGCCCGTCCTAAATGGGCGCGCGCGACCACGCGCTGCCGTAGCACAGCCTTCCAGGCTGTGGCCACAGGCTGGAAGCCTGTGCTACGAATCGCGCACGCCTGTTTAGTCGCGTTCTCGATCCGGGCGGGAGTTGTCACCTTCGCGCCGTGGCGGTTCCGCGGCGGGACGCGGCCGTTCGCCATCGGACCTGACGCTTTCACGCCGGGCGGGAGGCCTGGGCGCGTCGGCTTCGCCGCGAGCCCGGTCGGCTTCGCGGGCTCCCTCCGGACGGCCGGGCGATTGCGGGCGATCCGCATTCGTTCGCAGGGGATCGGCTTCGCGCCGAAGGCCGCTCTGGCGGCGAGTTTCGGGTTCGCGGCGCGGTTCCATCTCGCGACGGGGCTCCGTCTGGAGCCGGGGTCCGGCGTCACGTTGGATCTCGCTCTGGCGGCGAGTTTCGGGTTCGCGGCGCGGATCAGCCTCGCGACGGGGCTCGACGGCCCGGGGTCGTTCGCTCTGCGGCCGCACGCCGTCCCGTGGCATCAACAGCCGGAGGCGCTCACTCTCGATTCGCAGGAGCTCGCTCAGTTCGCGCAGGCGTTGGCTCTCCAACCGCAGGAGTTCGCTCTGTTGCAGCAGGCGGTCGGCGGCGGATTCAGACCGCTCGCGCTGGAAACCACGGGCATCATCGGCAAGCGGCGCCGTGTCGAATTCGGGACGCGGCGGAAGCAGATCGCGCCGCGGGAACGGACCGAATTCAGGCCCGCGCGGCCGCCGATCGAGCTGGTCTGGCCGGCCGGGCGGGCGCTGCATGCCCGGGTCGCCGCCCATCGGAGGCGGGCCGGTTCGCAGGCCGGGACGATCCGCCGGCATCGGACCGCGCTGGGGGTCCTGCTGCATCCATGGTGGCCCGCCGCCGCGCCGTCCGGGCGGGGGACCAAAGCCCGGACCGCGGCGGCCGGGCCCGGATTGCGGCGGCGCAACGCGCCCCGGTTCATCGCGGCCGGGACCGTCGAACTGCCGTGGCGCCGGGCCTTGCTCGTCGCGGGTGTCGCGTGGGTTCTCGGGCGCAGGGGCTGCGTCCGGGCGACGCGCTTGCGGGTCTCTTTGTTCCCGCGGCGGAGGCCCGCCACGGGGATCGTCCGAGTCGCGTGGTCCACGCTGCCCGAAAGCCAACGGTGCAAGCGTCATCGCTGAAACGGCCGCCAAGATCGCCAACTTTGTCATAAAGCTCCTGTGTTAGACGTTGTATCTGTGCAAGTTGCCGGGCATGGGTTTACTGGAAAACAGTTGTATGCCAACGAGGCGAACACGTTCAAGTTCTCGATCAACAACAAGCCGGTGAGCGAATGCAAATTTCCCGTCAGCACCGGCAGCATGCACAAGTGGAACAAGACCGAGGTGGGAACCATCACGTTCACGGAAGCCGGCCTGCAATTGCTGACCCTTCACTACAACAAGGGGAACAACTTTGCCTATTTCGAATTCCAAGCCATCGAAGCTCCGGCGGCGGGGGCCAAACCGTAACGTCGATAGGCGGCGCTTCTTGCAGGTCGGAGTTCTGCGGCTATTCTGCACGACATGGCCGCCGAAGGCGAATCCCGCCGTGATTGCCGACGCCTTGACGCATTTAACCCTGATACGCAGGGCGTGTGCAAGGTCGAGATTTCGTATAACCGCATGCAGCGCGTTGCCAGACGTGGGTGCCAGACGTGGGCTTGTACAGGCCAGCGAGTGCGCGTGCATTGTTCCCGCAATCTTGGCGAATCCCAAGGCGGTGTTTGAGGGAGTTCGCCGCGACGAGGATGAAGACAAGTACGAGAGCGGCGTCGGTTGGCGCTGTTATTGCGGCATTCCCGCCCACAGTTATCGGTCCGACGGCTCAGAATCGCCCCCGTACGAAGATGAGGTCTTCCTGGTCTTCGTCAACAGCGATCGGGTTGCGTACAATTGGCGGTGGGAGAAATGTGATCCGGACGACCCCACGTTGCCGACTGACCATCACGTGAGGTTTACGACGAGGCTGTTATGAGCGATGTCTCCAGTGCCGAATTCGCCGCGGAAATGCTCCGGCTCGCGCAGGAGTCTCCTCCGTTCAAGGCCGAGGCCTGCTACGATCCCGACGGCGACTGCATCGAGTTCATCATCAGGCCTGACAGCTTCTACGCCCGCCGGCTGGATGAACTGGTCACCGTCTATTACAGCCATGAGACGAACGAGATCACGGGCTCGCTCATCAAGGGCGTCGCCGCCTTCATCAGACGGCTACGCGCCGAGCGGCCGGGCGCACGCATCATCATTCACGAAGGACGCGTCAAGATCGAACACATCCTCCTGGCTCGCCTGCTGACCGGTCCGGAGGAGTTGGACGAACTGGCGACGCTTGCCTACCCCAAGCTCATTGATGCCGCCCGTGCCGGCGACGTGGAGGCGGAACTGGCGTGCGTGTGACCGACGCACCGGGCGAGTGGTCGCCATCCTCAAGACGAACCGTTCTCCGCCCGCAGGAAGACAACCTGTCCCGTTTGTTTTGCACGTTTTCCCTCACTTCTTCACGATCACCTCAAACCCGCGACGCTCCTCGTCCAACGGTGCGTCTTCGACGACGGGACAGGCCGGGACCGAAACGTCGGTGCATTGGCCGCAGACGACGACTTCGATGGCCATCGGCTGGCTGAACTGCCGTAGCGTTCGCAGGACGGCGGTGCGGAACACCTTCTCCGCCCAGGTGATTTCGACCATGAGTTCCCAGGCGCCCGAGTGCGGCACGCGGTGGTCGACGAACAGACGAACAGAAAGTGCGGTGTTATTTGTCCACCGCCGGCGGTATCATGGGCACGCGTTGTCCACAACCCTATTGGAGACCAACCATGACACGACGAAGATTCCTGCGACAGAGCGCTCTGGCGATCGGTGTGGCGGCCTTTTCAGGCTGGTATGCCTCGCCGCTGCGGGCCAATCCGTTGGGGCTGCCGATTGGCTTCCAGAGCTGGGTCGTGCGCGAAGCGCTGGCCAAGGATTTCGACGGAAACCTGCGGCAGATGGCGGGGCTGGGCTACAAGACCGTGGAAATGTGCTCGCCGCCGGACTACCAGACCAGCGGCTTCGGGCCGCTGGCCGGGCTCAAGGCGCCGGAAATGCGCCGGATCATCGAGAACGCCGGCCTGCGCTGCGAGAGTTGCCACTACCCGTTCCAGGGGCTCAAGGACAACCTCGACGCGCGTATTGCCTTTGCCAAGGAACTGGGCCTCACACAGATGGTCATCTCCAGCTTCTGGACTAAGCCCGAGGCGACGCTGGCCGACTGGCGGCGGCTCTGCGGCGAGGCCAACAAAGTCGGCGAGCAGACGCAGAAGGAGGGCCTCCAGCTCGGCTTCCACAACCACCATTTCGAGTTCAAGGAATTGGAAGGCAAGTTGATCTATGACGTGATGATGGGCGAGTTGGATCCCAAGCTCGTCAAGATGCAGTTCCAGGTATCCGTCATCAGTGCGGGCTTCGAGGCGGCCACCTTCTTCAACAAATACCCCGGCCGGTTCATCTCCGCGCACCTGTCCGACTGGTCGGCGACGGAGAAAAAGGCCGTCCCGCTGGGGCAGGGCGTGGTCGATTGGAAGAAGCTCTTCGCGGCCGCCAAGACGGGCGGAATCAAGAACTACTTCGTGGAGATGGACGTGCCGACGCTCAAGCCGAGTTGTGCGTATTTGCAGGAGCTGGCGGGGTAGGGGAGTCCCAGCGCGGCTTGACCGCAACCAAAGCAGATTAAACACGAAGGCACGAAGCGGGGCATGGTATTCAAGAATGATTCGCAAGAGTCGTCGCTATTGTCTGATTAATTCGGGGTCTCCCCGCTCCCAACCATTGGACCGGCCGGGAACCGCTTCGTGACTTCGTGTTGAAGAACTCTTCGACAAACCGTGACCGTGCAGCCCGGCGGAGTTGTGCATTTCCCCTGGTAGGCCGAGCGGCTTCTCAATCCATCACCACGGCTCCGGCCACGATGCGTCCCCGCACTTTCAATTGTCTGCCTTCGATCTGCACGTCGGCCTCCACCCCGCGGGTCTTGGGGTAGTAAAGACCATGCACATTCATCAGTTGGGGCTTGCCGGCCGCGCTGAACCCGGCGGCGATGGACTCGCCGATCCGCCCCTGGAACGGAACTTTCGACGGCACGCTCCACATGATGGTCGGCGAGTCGATCAGCACGGTGCCCACGCTCGGGCTGTACTTGGCCTTGGCGGCGGGCAGGGTCGTGCTTCCCGGCACACGCCCCAGACTGGCAAACAGGCTCTGCACGGCCTTGTCCGCGTCATCGGCCAGGGCCTTGTTGATCACGTCCTTGATGTCGTCCTGGGCTCGTGGCTCAATCACCTGCCATTGGTCGCGAGCCTTCACCGGACCGGCCTTGACGATCCAGATCACCGTCGGAATCGCGATGCAGGTACCGATGAGCAGCAGCATCTTCGGCGAGACGGCAAAGCGGGCCTGGGCCTGCGGCTGGGCCGGGGCCGGTAACCCGGGGGCAGGCCCATCGCCGGTTTGCCCGAGGGCGAAGTTTGCGCCGCGCGCTTGGAGGCCGTCGGTTCGTCCCTGGCGTCGCCGGCCTGCTCCGCCGGCGTCGCGGCCGGGCCGATCATCAGCATCTGCCCGCACTTTGGACACTTTCCGCGCCGGCCGGCCAGCTCGTCCTTGACCTTGAGCCGCGCCCCGCACCCGCATTCGACCGAGATAGGCATGTGGATCTCCCTTGGTGAGCCCACAGGTTACGACTTTGGAGCGGTTTCGTCCACAAATCGCGACGTTTTCCCTTGAACAGAGGCATGGGTCGGGGGACAATGCGGGCATGGCTCTTGATACTGAACTACTGCAACGAACGCTGTCGCTCTCTCCCAGGGACCGGGTCGAGCTTGCCGATCGCCTGCTCAGCAGCGTGGACGAAGATTCCGACGAGGTTCTTCGGGCGTGGAGCGATGAACTCGATCGGCGTGCCGATGAGATCGATCAGGGCAAGCCGGTTACGGTAGACCGTGCAACCGCGATGGGCCAGGTTCGCAAAGCCGTTCAACGCCAACGGCAGGCTTCATGAGGTTGATCTTCCACAAAGATGCGGTGGCGGAGATCGAAGAGGCTTCGGCTTGGTATGGACGGGTTTCCGGCGAACTGGCCGACCGGTTTCTGGCGGAACTGGACGCGGCGCTCGACAAGATCGAATCCACCCCGATGCAGTTTCCCGAGTTGCTGGTTACGCGGCGTGGGCGTTCTTTCCGGCGGTATCGCCTGGACCAATTCCCATACGCGGTCGTCTATCGGGTTCACGATGTCGTCGTCGAGGTCGTGGCGATCGCGCACGCCGCACGCAAGCCGGGCTACTGGAGTCGGCGGGCAAGGTGATCGGGAAACCAAGCCGTTACCCGGCCCCGCGCCGCCACGCCACTGCCTCACGGAAGCATCCCGCGGCGGTTGTCGAATACGACATGCCCACGCGACCAACTGACCGACTGGAACCTCTCGATGTCCCAGCAGTCAACGCGTCGGACAGTGTCAGGGATCGGTCAGACCCCAATGTCCCTGTCGGCCAGGAATTCGTGAATCAAATAGTCCCGAAGATCGATGCCGTAATAGATGATGTCCGTTTGGTGGACCGAGTAGACAGGGTTGCCCGACGCGTGCGGTCTGTCGGGCATCATTCGATGACTGAACACAGGAATCAGCCGTGGCGCCGCCGCCACCAGTCGCCGGACGATGACGTGCGCCTCTTCAAGAGTAGCAGGCCGCGATCCCCACTCATCGAGCCAGAAACCGTTGTGCTCCACATCGAACAGGATTCCTTCGACAGGTACCGAAAGGCGGTCATTGATCGATTCACGCGACTCCCGACGCCAATCCGGGAATCCTTTCCCAATTGGCAGACCAGTTTGGAGAAATTCGCGCAGGTCTGGCGGGAACCGGAAGCCGAACTCCGCCTCGACGCGATCGGCTTCAACATCTGAGAGTCCCGCCTCGAATGTTACCCCATAATTCTTGAGCGTATGCACAAGTTGAGTCCAAACTGAACCGCGCATGCAAACCTCCGACGGGGGTGACATGGGTTACTTCGTCGGCGAGTAGTCGGTGGGGACGAGGAAGACGGATTTCACGCCGTCGGGCACGGTCAGCGAACCGCCGGCGGCTTGTTCGGAGGCGGACTTGGCGGCGATCCAGGCGGGGTCGGCGCGGAAGGCGGTGAAATTGGCGGCCGCGGATTCCGGGGATTTGTGGGCCAGGAGGTAGATCAGCGTGTCGTCGGCGGCGGGCTGGCCGGGGTCCATGGCAAAGTAGCCGAAGCTGGTCAGGCCGTGGTTCTTGAAGAGGGCGAGAGTGTGGTCGCGGAAGCGGGCGTGCAGGCGCGGGAGGTTGCCGGGGGTGGCGGTGTAGGTGCGGAGCTCGAAGACGCGGGGCTCCTTCTCGGCGGCGGGCTTGATCTCGGGGGAGAAGTCGGTGGCGTGCAGGAAGGTAGACTCGACCTTGGCGACGATCCGGCCGTCTTTCTCGGTGGCGGCGGCGACGGCCTTCCACTCGGGATCGGCGAAGAATGCCTTCCAGGCGGCCTCGCGGGCGGCGCGGTCGGGATATGACAGGATGTAGTAGATCTTGCGGTCGGGGTTTTCGGCGGGCATCCAGTAGCCGATGTTGGTCATGCCGTGCTTCTCGAACAGCTTGAGCGTGTGCTCCCGGAAGCGGGCGTTGAGGGTGTCGAGTTTGCCCTCGGCGGCGTAGTAAACGCGCAGCTCGTAGCAGCGGGCGCCCTTGGCCGGCTCGGCGGCGGGGACGGTGGCGGCGAAGGCCAGTGCGATGGCGAGGAGAATGGCGTGCTTCATGGAAGTGCTCCGTGTTGATCATCGCGGCTGAAGTGCCGTGGCATCGGTTTGGACTTCCAGCCAGCACACACCAGGAGGCAGGCTGGAAGCATGCACCATACTCAGCCGCGATGATGCGGGTTGTGCGGGGAGTTTACGACGGACGCCGGGGAGGGGCAATGAGGATTCCGCTGACGAACCCTGTCCGGAAAAGACTTGGTGTCGAGGTACCAGGCGTGTTCGCGTCGGAACGCGGTTGGATTCCGCCGACGGGCGTCGGCGGCACTTGTTCGGCGGAATCGAGAATGTCTGTCCCACCGGCATTCGTCATTCTCGTTCCCATTTTGCCTTTTTCACTTTTCCTTTTGCCTTCGGAATCACGCCGGCTCCCCTGTTTCCTTTTTCCCCGCGGGATGCGACAATAGGAGGAGTATCGCGAACCCGTGGGATGATCGATGACGAATCTCAACCAAATCGAACAGGATGACGTGACCATCGTCCGCTTCAGTGGCAGCCTGGCGGCCGTTGACGTTCAGGCCATCAAGGCGTCGTTTGAGCAGCTCACCCGCCAGCCCGGAGTGCGCCTGGTGGTCGACCTGGCGGGGGTGAACATGATGGCGACCCCGGCTATCGCCTTGTTCGTGGCCGCCAACCAGGTGGTCCGCGAGCGGGGCGGGCGGATCGTTTTTACGCGCATCACCCCGCCGGTCGGCGACGTGCTGCACGTGCTGCGCCTGGATTCGATCTTCCAGATCACGCCGGAACTGGATCAGGCGGTGGCGCAGGTCAAGGGATCGTGACGGGATCGATCATCGCGGCGAAGCGCGATCGACGATCGCGGCCACGGGGGTTCCGTGCGGCTTATTGCGTATCAGGCCGAAGAGGATGTAGCCCAGGGCGGCCACGCCGGCGACGGCCACATTGATTGTCGGCAGGGATTGCAGGAACGTCGACTGGCCGGAGGCTGACGGGGCGTAGCTGCCGAGGCTGGATCCGGCCACCGCGTAGGGCACATCGGCGAGCAGCGTACCCATGAGCGAGCCCCAGATCGCGGCCACCACCACCAGCGACAGCCACCATCCGCCGCGCGCGTTCCAGAACGTCACGCACGCGGAGGCGACCAGGGCCAGGAACACGCCCACGCAGATCCACGGGCTGTTGTGCAGGTATTCTCCAAACACCGGCACCAGCGGGAACCCGGCCAGGGACATCGAGAGCACGGCCGCGCCCGCCATGCCGATGCACAACCCGAAGGCCATCGGGGAACAGCGGTCGGTCCAGTGGGGTGCGGGGTCGAGTTCGGCGAGCATTGCCCACATCCGGCGACGCTGGAAATAACAGACGTAGACTAGCGGCAGGGCCACGTCGGCCAGGAACAGGACCAGGCCTGTGCTGAGAAGGTACGCCTGGCCTGGGTCCACCACCGCTCCCGACGTCCTCGGCGCCGGCCTGCCGATGGGAAAGCCCATCCCGCCCGGGCCGGGCAGAAGCAGGTAGTCGCCGAACCGCACATCTGTCGTCATCAGACCGATCAGCAGGCTCGGCCACGCGACCGCCAGGGCCAGGCCGCGGACCCAGCGCTTTCGCACGCATGCGCCGAAGCCGATGACGATCATCCCGCCGCTGTACACAGTCTGCCAGAGCACGGTCAGCAGCAGCCGGCCGGCCGCCAGTTCGGGCCTGCTACCTCCTCCGCCCCCTGACAAGAACCTGCCCCACAGGTCGGACCGCTCCGTCACGCCGAACAAGCCCATCACCCCGACGGCGATGCTCAGCACCCCGAACGCCAGGAGAAACCCGCGTCCATCCTCCGTGTTCACCGCCGGCCTGGTGGTTGGGCTCGCATAGGAAATAGTCTCTGCCACTGGATGTTCCTCCCGTAAGGCCACCTGTTGGTTCGACGGCGTCCGGACGTGGTCGATGAACCAACCACGCCGCAAATGGTCCGTCAGCGCCCGCGCGGGCTCAAGATCAGGAGCCACACCGCCGGCGCTTTCAGTTCCCGCGTGATGGTCGGCACATCGCCGGACACTTCCGACTCCTGCTCAGGCGCCAACTCGCGATTCTCGTCCACAACCCAGCCGCGGCAGACGGTCGGGCCTTGCCACGGCAGTCCCTGCACCGCCAGCTTAATCGTCGCATCCGGAGAATTGAAATTGCTCACCAGGATTCGCACTTCGGATTTCTCCGTGTTGGTGCCGGCGCAGATGGCCAGGCGCGACGGCTGCGAGCCGCGCGTCTCCAGTCGCTGCGGCGTGTCCAGCAGCATGCGGAACGCCTTGAATGCGTAGAACGTCTTGTGCGGCACGCCGTGGGCGCTGAACAGGCCGAAGCCCTGGGTGTCGCCCGAGTAGTAGTTGGCCACGTCCACCGGGCTGTCCTGGAGGTTCACGAGCACGCACGCGGAGAAGGCCGCGCCCGGCGCGCCGCCGATCTGGGCGTAAAACTTCTCGCGCAATTTACCCTGGCCGGCCAGGCCCATGGGCGTCCAGTCGTTGCCGGGGAGGTAGTTCCACTCGTTGAAGTGCAGTTCGGTCTTCTCGAACCCGCGCTCATCGAGCACGCGGCGCAGGCCCCTGGCACGCACGATGCATTCCGACGGGTCGTTGGTGTACAGATGCCACGACAGAAAATCCAGCGCCAACGACTTGCTCCGGCAGCGCTCCAGGAACTTGAGCAGGAACTCCGATGGCTCGAACTTTCCATCGGCGATCTTCCCGGAATACCCGAACGACGGCCCGCCGACCTTCAACTCGGGGAACTTCGTCTTGATGGCCGTGGCGGCGGCTTCGTAGAGACGGAGGAAATCGTCGTCGGAGCCGGTCCACATGGCCGGGCGGTTCTCCGGCTCGTTCCAGATTTCCCAGTAGCGGATGTCGTGGTGGAAGCCGTTCGCCCAGCCCTGGTTGTAGTGGCGGATGATGCCGACGCACGCGGCCACCCAGCGCTCGGGGTCGGCCGGGGGATTCACGCGGTACTTGCGCCTGGTGTGCTCGATGCTTTCGCCGAGCCGGTAGACGACCTTCGAGCCGGTGCCGACGAGTGCCTTGAGGAAATCGTCGGTGCGGCGGAAGTCGTAGCTGGCGGGATCGGCCGGATCGGCGCGGAGGTCGCGGAAGATGGCGTGGATGTCGACGACATCGGGGTTGGGCCAGTCGCAGTCGTGGAGGCGGCTGAAGGGAACGGCGATCTCCTTGAAATAAGCCGACGTGTCGATCAACTCGCCCGACTGCATCGGCCCGTTGTTGACGCCGTGGAGCGAGCGGATTTGGCCGACGGGTTTGCCGCAATCGACCTGCAATTCGACGGCGCCGGCGGGGACGAGGGCGGCGGCGCAGATCAGCAGCGCCGTTGCCCGCCACAATTGTTGAACGGGGGTAAGCATGACATTTCATACCACGTCGGGCGGTGGTGTTGTGTGGCCGTGCGGCATTGCTGAACCCTGAACCCCGAACCTTGCTGGCCACCGCGCCACAACCCCCGCCCCGTGGAGATCAGGACAGTTATTGCGGGCATGGTTTCGGCCCCAGCGGGGCCGGCGGCTGGTTCCTCGGGTGTAGCGCAGCCCGCCGCAAGGCGGGCAGAGCGGAACCCGTGGGAAACGTGTTGATTCGACGGGCCCGCCCCGGAGGGGCGGAGGAAATTCGCGACGTGCGACGGATCCGTCCGAGAACTTCCTTCGCCCCGCCGGGGCGAAAAGAAAGTACGGGGACCTGTCCTCCACGGGTTCCGCGACGCCCGGAGCGGCGTCGCTCCACCCGTGGCTACAATCCGCCGGCCCCTTCGGGGCCGAAACGGCGCCCGCCGTAACCGTCCTGCACCCCTGCGTGACTACGAACGTTGCCCGCTCTGGCCAAACCCCGTTTGCCCGCTAGGCTAATGGACATGGGCATCCGCATTCTCTGCCTCGGCGACATCGTGGGAAAGGCCGGGCGGCACGTCGTGTCGCAGAAGCTCCCGCAACTGGTGCGCGAGCGGGCCATCGACTTCGTCATCGCCAACGCCGAGAACATCGCCGGCGGCAGCGGCATCACGCCGAACCTCTTCAACAAGATCCGCTCCTACGGCGTCGACGTCGTCACCCTGGGCGACCACGTCTATAAGCGCGTCGAGATCGTCCCCACGTTGCAGGCCAGCGAGCGCATCGTCCGCCCGGCCAACCTTTCCCGCCAGGCGGCCGGCCGGCGCTTCACTGTCGTCACCAGCAACAGCGGCGTGACCATCGGCATCTTCTGCATACTGGGGCGCGTTTTCATGAACATGCCCTCGGACGACCCCTTCGCGACGGCCGACTGGGTGCTGGACAGCCTGCCGGCCAATGTCCGCGTCTGTGTCTGCGACATGCACGCCGAGGCATCGAGCGAGAAGGTCGGCATGGGGCACCACCTCGACGGCCGCTGCTCGATCGTCTTCGGCACGCACACGCACATCCCCACGGCCGACGCCAAGGTGCTGCCCGGCGGTACGGCGTTCATCAGCGACGTGGGCATGTGCGGGCCATATGACTCGATTCTCGGCCGGCGCAAGGACAAGGTGCTCAAGCACATGACCACCGGCATGCCCTGCCCGTTCGAGATGGCGACCGGCGACATGCGCATGTGCGGCATGCTGGCCGAGATCGACCCGGCCACCGGGAAGGGTGTGTCCGTCGAGCGCATTGAGGTGGCCGGCGGGAATCTCGATCAGGCGTACGACGCGGATGATTCGCGGGCGAAGACGGAGGCGGAGTAGGACCGACGTCTCGGGTAGGGCGGTCTCGCCGAAACCGCCGTTTGGACAGCACGGACCGCGCGGCAGAGGGGCGGACGGCTCGGCGAGCGGTACCTACCAGGCGGCCAGCGGGGACGCTGGCCCTACGGGGGCGCAAGACTTAGAATTCCGCCGATGTTCTCGCGCATCCTGATGATTCTTCTGCTCACCCTCACTGCGGCGGCGCAGCCCACAAGCCGCCCGGCCGAGCGGATCCGCAAGTATCCCTTCGCCCGCTGGCTCAACATGGATTACGGGCCGGTGCTCTCCCTTTCCTTCACCACCACACCAGGCGCCAAATACGACAACATCACCGGACACATCGACTCGGACGTCACCCCGCGCGGCAAAGCGGTGCGGCTTGCGGATGAATGGAACGCGGGCGTGGTCTTCGACGCCGACACCATGCGCATCTCGGCCGGCTGGACCGGCCGGCCGCTGGCGTTCAAAGGCGTCGCCTTCGACGGGGCGCAGGGGCCCACCTGCACGCTGGGCGACCGGCCGGCGTTCGTCAATCCGCCCGGGCCCGGCTGGGCCGGACCCAAGGGCAGCTTCGACGACCCGCGCGATGACTACATCAAGCCCCTGCCGCGGCCGGGACCGCTGCCGCGCGACTGGGCCCGGTATCGCGGGCTCTATCGCCACGACAGCCGCGTGATCTTCTCTTACGATGTCCTGGGCACGCCCGTGCTCGAATCGTGGTCGCTCGCCCAGGTAGACCGCACGCCCATCTTCGTTCGTCACCTCACGATCGCACGGGCCGACAAACCGTTGATCGCGCGCATCGCGCAAGTTGCCGGCGCAACCACCAAACCCGACGCCAACCGCCTTCGCCTGGGCAACCTGCACATCGCCTGCGTCGGGAATGGCGCGCAACTGGATACACAAGGCGACGGCCAGGCCGTGCTGCGAATCGCCGCGCATCCTTCGCCGCTGCACGTGACCGTCATCCTCTGCCCCGGCGGAGAAAAGACCGGTCCCGAATTCACCGCATTTATGGGAGTCCCGCCCGCACCTGAAGACCTGACCCCGCTCACCAAAGGCGCCCCGCCGATCTGGCCCGAGATTATCGAAACCCGTCCCGTTATCTCGCCGGACAACGCCCCGTATGTCACCGACCGCATCCCCCTGCCCGAGAACAACCCGTGGGATTCGTGGATGCGCCTGACGGGCCTGGATTTCTTCACGTCCGATCCGACGAAGGCCGCCATCTGCACTCAATCGGGCGATGTCTGGATCGTCTCGGGCCTCGATCGCCAGCTTAAATCCGTCCGCTGGAAACGCTTCGCCGCCGGCCTGCACGAACCGCTCGGGCTACGGATTGTCAACGACGCCATCTACGTCGCCGGCAAGGACCAGATCACCCGGCTGGTCGATCTCAACCACGACGGCGAGGCCGACTTCTACGAGAGTTTCAGCCACGACTGGCACGTCACCACGGCCTATCACACCTGGGCGTTCGACCTGCAGACCGACCGCGCGGGCAACTTCTACACTGCCCTGGGCGCGCCGATCCGCTCCGGCGGGATCGACTTCCAGACTTTCGCCCGCCATCACGGAACCATTTTGAAGATCTCGCCCGACGGCGCCAAGGCCGATATCATCGCCACCGGCCTGCGCGCCCCCAACGGTATGTCCATCGGGCCGGACGGGACCACCCTGGGAACGCCGAGCCCCAGCTCGGCTCCTCCCCGACCCGCGACCACAATCCCCGGACCTCCGGGAACGCCCCTCCCCGAGGCCATCATCACGGTCTCCGACAACGAAGGCAGTTGGGCCCCGGCCGGGCCGCTGTTCGTCGTGAACAAGGGCGACTTTCTCGGCGTGCCGCCGGCCGCCCACGGCGCCGCCGTCCACCCGCCCCTGCCCCTCTGCTTCTTCCCGCAGGATGTAGACAATTCTTGCGCAAGCCAGACCTGGGTCACCAGCAAACAATGGGGCCCGTTCGAGGGACAGATGCTGCATCTCTCCTACGGCGCCTCGGCGATCTTCAAAGTCATGCCGGAGAAAGTCGACGGCGTCTGGCAGGGCGGCGTGGTGAAGTTCCCCGTCCGCTTCACTTCCTCCGCCATGCGCGGCCGGTTCAACCCGGCCGACGGCCAGCTCTACGTCGTCGGCCTGCGCGGCTGGCAGAGCAACGCCGTCGCCGATGGGGGCTTCGACCGCATCCGCTACACCGGCCAACCCGTCATCATGCCCACGAGCCTGAACGCCATGCGTACCGGCATGCACATCGGTTTCACCGCCGAACTCGACCCCGAATCGGCCGGCGATGCCGACAACTACAGCGTCGAGACCTGGGACTACCGCTGGACCGAGCAATCCGGCTCGGCGCACTACAACCGCGCCGGCGAGATCGGCCACAACACGCTCGCCATCAAGTCCGCCAAGCTCGACCCCGACCGCCGCGGCGTCCTCCTCGAACTCCCCGACATCCGCCCCAGCATGCAGATGAAGATCGCTTTCAAGATCCGCTCCGCCGCTGGCCAGCCGGTCATTTTCGAGATTCACAACACGATCCACAAACTCCCATAGGCCCCGTAGGGTGTGCTTCAGCACACCATTTGAGGCAGTAGTCCGTAGTCAGTGGTCCGTAGTGACAGAGCGAGCTACGGACCACTGACCACGGACTACGGACTCGCGCCAGCGAGAGACCCATTCTACTCAACCGACATCACCAGCCTTCTCGCATCCACGTAGTTCCCCTCGCTGGGGTACTGGACCTGGTCGGGGTCGTCGGTCGTGCGTCTGTCGTGGGCGAACGCCCAGCGCGTCTCGACGGGGAGTTGCCGGGCCAGGGCAATAAGCTCGTCCCTGGTCACGATCGGAGTCTCCTGGGTCTTGGGGAATCGGCCTCCCATCTGAAACCACAACTTGTGCAGGATGAAGAACCGATCCGGCATGGGCAACTTGCGCACCTCGTCGCCAACCTGCCTGATCGCCGCCATGCGCTCCGGCCGGATCGGGGTGCTGCCCTTGGCGCGATTGAGGGCCACCACGAAATCGGCCGCTCCGTAAGGACGATCTTTGCGTATGGCCCAATACTCGCGCCATGGTCCGCTGCCGGCGGCGGAAAGATGCATGTGGACGATCGTGGTGGCCCAGTCTTTGACCTTCCGCTTTTCCATTGGATATGGCTTGGGGACCGGCCTGCCCGCCACGGCAGAAATCGCCCCAAGTGTCGGAAACGTTGGCGCATCATCGTCCATCAGCGATGCGATCTCGTTTACCGCCGGCGCGCCGCCACTCTGATAGAGCATGACGATCCCCAGAGTCCGGACTTTCGGGTCGGGATCCTTCAGCAGCGGCAGCGCATCTTCCATGGTATAGGTCATGTCCAGGAGCTGGCGCAACAGCGCGCGATTCTCAGCGGCGTCGGCCGGTCCCCACCGGTAGTATTCCCGGACGTAGATGACGAAGCCGAGATCGAGCCACGTCAGCTTCTCGGCCACTTCCCGCGCTCGCTGCCGAATCGCCTCCGTGTCGCCGTGACGCACCTCGCGAACCGGCGCGGTCGCTGGCCCGCCCTCACGCGGAATGTAGTACACCCGATAGCGATGCCCGCCCGGAAGGCAGTTCAAATTGACCGGCGTCTCGGGTGCCACGAAGAATGCCGTTGTCACTTCGTTGTCCGTCTCATCGTAAACGTAGTATCGCCCGCTGCTGTCGGGCGGAACCGCAGCGGCGCTGGTGAATGGATAGTAGTTCTCGCGGAACACTTTGGCGTTTTCCGGAATCTTGATGGGCGGAAGCGTCGAGTTGGAGCATCCAACGGCGACGATGCATGTCGTCACGACCCACACCAGTGCCGCCAACCGAACCACGAACCGCCATCTGAATGTTTGATGACTGATCGCCATGATGTTCTCCGCCTTTCGTCCGATGCGGCACTGCACGAATCGCCGCCGGAAGTGATGGGGCGTCTTCCCTGGACGCGCCCATTCCTAATCGATGGACCCAACCATTTTCCTGCGATCTTCGCCGAGGGGTCCGTCATTCTGGCACTGGTCGGGATCGTCGGTGATGCGTTCTTTGCGCCCCACCGCCCGACGCAGTTCGGGAGAAAGCTGCCGGGCCAGCGCGAGCAGTTCCTTCTGGGTGGCGATGTGCGTATCGGGATTGTCCCGGAATCTGCCGCCCATTTTGTACCACAACTGATGCAGGATGAGAAAACGATCCGGCATGGGCAACCGGCGCACCTCATCGCCAACCTGGTTGATCGCCGGGATCGACCGGGGCGCAATGAAGAGACTGCTCTGGGTGGCGCGATCGAGCGCCAGCACGAAATCCGCCGCTCCATACGGGTGATCCTTGCGGAGCGGCCAGTAACTTCGCCATTTCCGGCTAACATCCGGCTGCGAATAAATTATGACCCGACCGGCCGCGGCGAGGTGGCGGCCCACGGTTTCGATCGCCTGGTCTTTGACCTTCTGTTCTCGCATGAAGGGTCCGGTGGCTGTACGCATCGACTGCCGGAAGGCGGTCGCGTCATCATCCAGCAACGAAGCGATCGTGTTCGCCGCCGGCGCGCCGCCAACATGGAAGACCATGGCGATGCCCACGGAGCGGACCTTGGGGTCGGCATCCTGCAACAACGGCAGCGCCTCCTCGATCGCATAGGGCGTATCCAGCAACCGCCGCATGAGGACACTGTTCGGGTCGCTGCTCCCGGTGTTAAGACCGAAATTCCTCCATGGCCAGATGGCGCAGTCGGAAGTGAGCCAGGTCAGTTTGTCGGCGACTTCACGCGCTTGCTGTCCAACGGCGAGCGTTTCGCCGGCCGGCCTGGTCGCCGGACCACCCACGCGCGGGAGGTAGTACACGCGATAACGATGGCCGCGCGGCAGGCCATCGAAACGAAACGGCATGCCCGGCGTCAGGGTGACGACCGTTATCACCTCATCATCGGTTTCGTCGTAAACGTAATACTGTCCACTGCTGTCGGGGGGAACCGCGGTGGCGTCGGGGAACAGGCCGTAGCTGGTGCGGAACAATCTGGCGTTGTCCGGCATCGTGATCGGCGCCGCCTTGGCGCCACCGATACAGCTCGCCACGACGCATACCAACGCCGCCAACCGTCCGGCCATCCCTGACTCGGTGTTCCAACGGTAGCTTCCCATAACCTCTTCCGCCTTTCGCCCTCTACACACGATACCGCGCCGACACCGCGATGTGTACACGACAACGGCCTGGATTCGGATCGGCTCACGCCGGTTCCGCCCACAAATAGATCAAACCCGATTGTCCACTGGCAACCAACCATCGGCAACTCCATACGGGATGCCACTCCACCCGATCCACGGCGATTGCGTGTAGCGGCGTCGAAGAACCTGGATGGCCTCGGGGGGACGAGAATGTCCCCCACTCGGCCATCCAATGACAGGCAAGAATGTCTATCCTACCGAATTGTGGTCACTCGCGATTGCCCTGCCACCCGACCATGGCTACTGACCACGGACTACGGACTACTGACTATTCTTTAATCCCAGCAAAGCAATTCGTCCGATAATCGGCCAAGAGG
>JBIOJL010000018.1:0-29130 GCA_044450885.1 Tepidisphaerales bacterium | reverse complement strand
TTCAAGATCATGGCCGACACGACGATCCGCCTCTGGCACTTCGGTACCTACGGCTACGCCTGGGAAGACGCCGGCGTGGACCGTCCGCGACACGCCACCTTCACCCTGAACTTCGGCGAGAAACCGGGGAAGTATATGGCGGGTTTGTGCTGGCCGGGAGCGAGCGATGGGCCGGTGACGATCCGGACGATGGTGTGTCACCAGTCTTCTAGCATTTTGCCGACACGCGGATTGCGGCGGATGAATTCATGCTGCTCGCCTACGGTGGTTCCGGCGTTGTGGAACAGCCGGGTACACTCAAATCGGCGGCAACTCCCCGGGCGGTCTTGGTAGATCGTGCATAAGTCGTCGCTGCCAAGGAAGATACACTTCCCGTCGCGGTAGGGGAGAACCTTCTCGCGGACGAACCGCCCGGCGTCGTCGACGATGACCTCGGCGGCGAACGGGCCGAAGCGGGCATATTCGGCGGGTTCCAGCAGCACGGAGAACTCGCAGCCGTTCTGTTTGCAGCAGGCCGCGTAGCAGTGACCGCACGGGCTGGGGCCGAGGATGGCGATACGGACGCGCTTCATGGAGAACTTGGTGGCACGGGCTTCCAGCCCGTGGTGTCGGCACTCCGACACATCTGAGTCACTTGGAAAAACCGTCATGCCCTTTCATTGGCGTGAACAACAGGACTTTCCGCAAGTAACTCTATACACAGAGATTCAATTTCAACCAAACCCACACAGGGAAGGAGATCGATATGTCCGGTCAGAACATGCCCCGCAGACAATTCCTCCGGACGGCCGCCGCGGCCACGGCGTTCACGGTGGTGTCATCTTCGGCCGTCCGCGGCGCCGACGCCAACACCAAGGTGAAGATCGGCCTGATCGGTTGCGGCGGACGCGGCAAGTGGATCGCCAATCTCGTCGGGCAGAACGCCCCGGCGCAGATCACGGCGGTGTACGACTTCTTCCGCGACCGCGCCAACGAGGCCGGCGAACAGCACAAGGTGCCGGCCGACCGGCGCTATGTCGGCATGGACGGCTACAAGAAGATGCTGGAGACCGATGTCGATGCGGTGATGATCATCAGCCCGCCGTACTACCATCCGCAACAGGCGGCCGATGCCCTGGCGGCCGGGAAGCATGTGTATCTCGCCAAGCCGATCGCGGTGGACGTGCCGGGCGTGCAGATGATTCTCGATGCCCAGAAGAAGGCCGCGGGCAAATTGAACCTGCTGGTGGATTTCCAGACGCGGGCGAATGAGTTCTACAAGGGGGCATTCCAGAAGGTGCTGGACGGCATGATCGGCAAGCCCGTCTGCGCCCAGGCGTACTACCACGCCGGCCGGCTCGGACCGCAGGCCTCCGGCAACACGCCGATGGCCCGCCTGCGCAACTGGGTGCTCGACCAGACGCTTTCCGGCGACATCATTGTCGAGCAGAACATCCACGTGCTGGATGTGGCCAACTGGTTTCTGCGTGGCCATCCGATCAAGGCCCAGGGCACGGGCGGCCGCAAGGCACGCATCGAAGTCGGCGACACCTGGGACCATTACGTTGTCACCTACTGGTATCCCGACGACGTGCTGCTGGACTTCGCCTCGACGCAGTTCACCTACGGGTTCGACGACCTCTGCTGCCGGATCTTCGGCAATCTCGGCACCGTGGACACGCACTACGGCGGGCAGGTTCGCGTCCGCGCCAAGACCGGCGGCTACGCCGGCGGCGTGACCGGCGACATCTACCAGAGCGGCGCCGTCAACAACATCAAGGCATTCGTGGCCAACCTCCAGGAAGGCAAGGTCGCCTCGAACATCCAGGACTCGGCCGAGAGCACGCTGACGGCCATCCTTGGCCGCACCGCCACGCGGCAGAACCGCATGGTGACCTGGGATGAGATGATGAAGGCCAACGAAAAACTAGAAGCGAACCTGAACCTCCCGGCGGATGCGGTGGATTGGAAGCCGTGAGGCATCATGCGCCTGACACGGTTGTTCGCTCACCAAATCCGCTTGATCGGGTAGGCGTCCAGCAGCGGATCGCTGCTCACCAGTGGAACACTTTCTGTCAGCGACTGCGCGACGAGCAAACGGTCGAACGGGTCTTTGTGGTGGAATGGCAGTTCGGCGACTGTCGCCAGGTGCTCGTCCGTGATCTGCAACATCTCGAAGTTGTTTCGTACCATGTGCTGGTGGATAAACCCCCGATACGGTGCGCCCAGGTCGAGTTTCCTCAGGCTCACCTTGATCGCGATCTCCCAGCAACTGGCCGTGCTGACGAGCTTTCGGTTCTTCGGGTCACAGATGGCCTGCTTGCCCGTCTCGCTCAGCTTCGGGTCGTCCCACCAGAACCAAAGAAAAGTGTGGGTGTCGAGGAGAAGGGTCATTCCATGTACTCCTTGAAGTCTTCCAGCGGGGCGTCAAAGTCCGGGGCCATCCAGTGCCTGGTATCCTTGGCCGAACCCGGCTGGCACGGCCAACTGCTGCGGGACGGCCGGGTAACCACGGCCAGCGGCTCGCCTTGCGCCGTCAGGACAAGCTCTTCGCCGGGAACCATCCCATCGACGATTTCCCGCAGGTGGCTCTTCGCAGCGTCGAACGGCAAGGTGCGTGACATGATGCTGATCTCCATTACTTGAGCAGCGGTCCACCGATCATTGCTGGTTCAGTCTCATCATTCTATCCGTGTCTCCCAAGAATACGAAGTTCGCAACCTTCCGGCCTTCCGGCGGAACCGGTGGATTGGAAGGCGTGAAGTGCGGGGATCACCCGACAACGACGCCACGCCGTGCTGCAATGTCGCGAAGCTTGCGCAGTCGCTTGAGCGATGACGCTCCGGGCTTGAGTTCACCTCGTTCCCAGCGAGAGAAGGTCAGCTTATTGACGCCCAAGGCAGCGCCGAATTGCGTTTGGGTCATGGAAAGCGCTTGGCGCAGGGCGGTGAGGTGCGCCGGCCGCGGGACCGCGTCGAGCTTCATCGCCAGCGCCTGAACGCGGTCAAGAAAAGACATTGCCGCGGGCAGAAACACTGTCTCGCCGTCGCGCTCGGTGGTCATGTGGCCGGGCACTTCGGCGTACACGACCCGGCCATCGGGCAACTTGAACGTGTGGGGAACGTCGGGGCGCGGAACCCCCGCCGGCGCGAGGTGTCTTGTGCGAGTGCGAGATGCTTTTAGTGTCGCGTTCATCAGACGGAGGTTCACGGCCCGCGATCGCTCACCGTGAATGTAATCTCCCGTTCGGGGTTGGTGACGGTGACATCCTTGGGCATGCGGTAGTCGGCGGCGGTCAGGCGCTTGGTCTTCTCGCCCGGCGTGGTGGCTTCTTCCGCGGTGAGTTCGAGGATGGCGGCGGCGGGGAATTTCTGGAGTTTGAGCAGTTCGATGGCGTCGGGCGGGCCGTTGACGTTGACGTTGGGCAGGGTTACCTGAAAACCGGACACCTTGTAGCGGTCTTTCTCGACCACGGCCGCTGGCGACAGAATCTTCACGGGGATGGTCTGCAGGGTCACCGTCAGCGACTCGCGCATGTCCACCTTGACCTTAACGTTCCGGGGGAAGGTGATGCGCTCGATCGCCAGGGGAAAGGACAGGGGTACGGTATCTTCGTATTTGCCGCGGGGGAGGGTGGCGAACTTGCTCATGTCGGCGTAGAGCACGAGTTTGTCGTCGGGGATTGCATTGACGACGCTGGCCGGGCCTTCAATGGTTGCGGTGCTGGGTTCAAAGACCACGTCGCCGACGATGGCGGTGTGTTTGGCCTGTTCTATGGCGACTTTGCGGCTCATCTTGGCCTCGACCTTGACCCGGAGCGGCGGGCGGACGCGGAGGACGCTGACGGCGTTGCGGGCAAACGCGTCGTTCCGGGCGATCTGGTCCGCGGCGTTGATCTCGCCCTCGAATCCGGGCTTGACGTCCTCGGGAAGTGTCAGGACCACGGGTTTGCTGCGGTCCGAAAGCTGGTCCTGGACGGCATCGATGCTGGCCCGCGGGCCTTCGAGGTCGAGGATCAGGCGGCGGTCCTCGGGGACGATGATGGTGACCAGGCGGTCGGGTTGGTTGGTGCGGACGTCGATGGTGACGCCGAAGCCGTTGAGCGGGACCATCTGTTCCCGTTCGGCGTAGACCCAGATGAGGAACGTCAGCGGCGCCACGAAAAGAAATGTCTTGATGCCCTGGAAAACCCGCGACGGGACCGAGGGGTGGTCGTGTACGCCATGCACGTAATGCGGCGCGCGAGGCATGTAGTTGAGGAAGGCGAACTTGGATTTCTTTTCTTCGGCCATGGGAACCGGCATCCTACAGTGAGGCAGCCTGGAGCGGCTTGGCGCGTGCTTCGGACCCGCCCTCGCGGGTCAGCAACTCGGTCAGGACCGAGCGCAGGTTGTCCGGGGTCAGGCGGCGGATCAGGCGGCCGGCCTCGGCCACGGAAATGTCCCCGGTTTCCTCGGAGACGACCAGGACCACCGCGTCGGTCTCCTGGCTCATGCCCACGGCGGCCCGGTGGCGGCTGCCCAGTTCGCGCTCGAAGTCCTCGCCCTCGGCCAGCGGGAACTGCACGCCCGCGTACAGGAGCCGGCCGCTGCTGACGATCACGCCCAGATCGTGCAACGGGGAGTTGGGCCAGAAGATCGTGTCGAGCAGGGCGGCCGACAACTCGGCGTCGATGCGGGTGCCGGTTTCGGCAATGCCGCCGAAGCCGACCTCCCGTTCGATGGCGACCACGGCGCCGATCTTGCGGCGGGAAAGGAAGGCGGCCGCTTCCACGAGCGACTCGATGTCCTTGTTGATCTCGCTGGAGAGGGGCCTGAACAGCCGGGTTTCGCCGAGCCGCATCAGCGCCCGGCGGAGTTCCGGCTGGAAGACGACGACCATGGCGAGCGAGGCAAAGACCAGGAACCGGCCGTAGAGGAACTCGATTCGTTTGAGTTCCATCGTGGTGCCGAGCAGCCGCACGATCAGGTAGAGCACGACCAGCAGGACGCCCACGCCCTTGAGCATGCGGGCTCCGCGGGTGCCGCGCAGGAATCGAAGCACGCTGTAGACGAAGATCCCGATCAGGAGCAGTTCGATGCCGACCTGCCAGATGCCGTAGAGGCGAATGGCTCGGACGAAATTTCCGAGATGGATCAGGTCGAGGTTCATCGGGCTCTACGTTCGACTGCGCGGCGGCCACAACCAACACGAAGAACTGTCCGGTCCCGCTGCATTCATTTATATAAGTGAGACACGCGAACTACCACCGCCGTTTCCCGATTTTGTCAGAAAATTTTCTCGTGAGGCGGCCGGCGGCGAATGGCGTCCACCATTCTCACAACCCTGGCCATCTCGGAAACGTCGTGGACACGAACGATGTCCGCGCCCGAGGCGACGGACCAGGCGACCGAGGCGGCCGTGCCCATCAGGCGGCGGGAGGGCTCGGTCTCTCCCGTAACCCGTCCGATAAACCCCTTGCGGCTGGCCCCGACCAGCAGCGGATGGCCGACGGCCGTGAACTCTTTCAGCCGGCGCAGGATTTCGAGGTTGTGCTCGACCGACTTGCCGAAGCCGATGCCCGGATCGATGACGATGCGGTGCCTGGCAACGCCCGCCTGACGGGCGGCGTCAATCCGCTCGCGGAGGAACCGGGTGATCTCGCCGACCACGTCCGAGTACATCGGATTCGTCTGCATCGTTGCCGGGTCGCCCCGCATGTGCATCAGGACAAGTGCGGCCTGCCGTTGGGCCACGAGGCGAAACATGACAGGATCGTCACGACCGGCCGAAATGTCGTTGACCGCCGCCGCCCCGAGGTCCAGAGCCGTGGCGGCGACCTCACTCCGGGTGGTGTCCACGGAGATGGCTGTGGTGATGCCCCCGGCAAGCTTCCGCAGCACCGGGGCAATCCTCGCGATTTGCTCCGCGGCGTCGATCCTCCGGCTTCCGGGGCGAGTCGATTCTCCCCCGATGTCGATCAGATCGGCGCCGGCGTCGACGAGCTGCATGGCGTGACCGGCCGCGGCGTCGGGCGAGAGGAACTCGCCTCCATCGCTGAAGCTGTCGGGCGTGACGTTGACGATGCCCATGACCAGGGGGCGGCGGGAAGGGGAGGCGAGCCAGGTTTCGAGTTCAAGCGGGGTCATTGTCGAACGTCCTCGATCGTCTTGAGCCGGGCGTGGCCATCTTCTCGGGAGGGCCGCACTCCATGCGGCCGCGGCCGTGCGGAAGCACGACCATTCCAGATTCGTGGTCATGTCTCATTAACCACCGCTCCCGGCCGGCCGATACCGATGTCTGGAGAGCGTGATAAGATGTCGGCAGTTCTAGCTGAATTCAAGATCATCCTCGTGCTTGCCGCAGTCCTCTCGGTCACGCTGGCGACGGCCAAGTGGAGACAGGCCGAGGAGACACCCCTCTACCTTCCCGCGTCCGATCCGCATATGTTCGACCGCGTATGCGCTTCGGCGTGCCGTGGACCGGCGGATGAGGCGGCCAAGCCTTTGGATCACACGTCGCCCGATCCGTCGGAGGAAGATCGCTAGACAACGGTCCGGTTTCCCTCTCCGGGTACTACGAACGTGACCGCGAAACACGGCTTGCAGTAGACAAGCCGTGGCACCCAGGACCTAATCCGTCACATTCTTCTCGAAGACGACCAGATTGTCGGCATGCGTGGAATCCCAGCGTATGCCGACGATGTCATACCCGACCTCGATGGCGAAGTGAATGAACTCCCGCTGGTGATTGAGACACTCACAGCGGATGTACTCGTAGCCATGGTCTTTGGCCCATGCCTGCTGCGCTTCCTGAAGCTGCCTAGCGATGCCGTGTCGGCGCACTTCGGGCAACACGCCGCCGAGCCAGTGATAGAACATGCCGGGCTTGAGCTCGAAGCCCACCCAGAAACCGACCGGGCGCTCGTCCATTCTTGCCAGCAGGGTCAGCACGTTGTAGCGGCCCATGAAACGCCGCTTGAAGAAGTCCACCTCGCGCCTGGGCCGGAAGACGGCGTTGTAAAGCTCCACGGCCTGCGGGATGAGCCTTTCGTCGGCAATGATGATCTCGGCCTGGGCCACGCGGGATCAACCTCCTGATTCATGTTCGGAGTTCTCGCTTTAGCGTGTCTTGCCTGCGTTTCAAGCAAAGACACGCTAAAGCGTGAACTCCGAACTGGCGAATGACCACACAATGTTGCCTTGCGGATCAACCAGGCGCTGGCACGGGACCGCCGAGCCCGGGCTGGACACCCGTGTCCGGCGCCGCGGGCTGCGGCGCCGCGGGACGTTTGTTCTGTTCGCGCTCCAGCAGATCGCCGACGGTCGGTCTGGTCAGGGTTTCGCCGCGCATGAGCCGGTCGACATCCTGGCCGTCGATGGTCTCGTACTTGAGCAGCGCCCGCGCGATGGCTTCGATCTTGTCCCGGTTGGCCTCGAGCAGCGACTTGGTCTCGGCATAGAGCCGGGCAATCAGGCTCTTGACCTCCCCGTCGATCAGCCGGTTGGTGTCTTCCGAGTATTCCCGGCTGCCCAGACCCAGGTCGAAGGCGGATCGCGACTCGTAGTCGCCGTAGAAGACGAAGCCCAGGTTGTCGCTCATGCCCCAGTCGCGGATCATCTTCCGCGCCAGGCCGGTGGCCTGGCGGATGTCGCCGTAGGCCCCGCTGTTGACGTCATTGAAGAACATCTCCTCGGCGATGCGGCCGCCGAAGCACATCTTGATGTAGGCGACGCACCAGCGCTTGGAATAGGCCATGCGGTCTTTGTCGGGCAGGGACATGGTGGCCCCGCCCATGTTGCCGCGCGGCAGGATGGTGACTTTGTGGATGGGGTCCGAATCGCTGTCCAGGGCCTGCACCACGGCATGGCCGGCCTCGTGATAGGCGGTCTGCTGCTTCTCCTTCTCGTCGACCACGCGGCTCTTGCGGGCCCGGCCCCAGCGCACCTTGTCGCGCGACTCCTCGAGGTCGTCCTGCTCGATGAAGTCCTTGTTGGCCAGCGTCGCATGCAGGGCGGATTCGTTGATGACGGCCGCCAGATCGGCGCCGGAGAATCCGGGCGTCGCTTTGGCCAGCCGCAGCAGGTCTACGTCGGATCCGAGCTTCACCTTGCGGCTGTGGACCTTGAGAATCTCAAATCGGCCTTTGACATCGGGCAACGGCACATAAATCTGCCGGTCGAAGCGGCCCGGCCGGGTCAGGGCGGGGTCGAGCACGTCCACGCGGTTGGTGGCGGCGCAGACGATGATCTGGTCGTTGGTGTCAAAGCCGTCCATCTCGACGAGGATGGCGTTGAGCGTCTGCTCGCGCTCGTCGTGTCCGCCCGAGGAGAACCCGCTGCCCCGGCGCCGGCCGACGGCGTCGATTTCGTCGAGGAAGATGATGCACGGGGCGTTGTCCTTGGCTTGTTTGAACAGGTCGCGCACGCGGCTCGCTCCCACGCCGACGAACATCTCGACGAAGTCGGAGCCGGAGATCGAGAAGAACGGCACGTCGGCCTCGCCGGCGATGGCCTTGGCGAGCAATGTCTTGCCGGTGCCGGGTTCGCCCACGAGCAGCACGCCGCGCGGGATGCGCCCGCCGAGCCGCTGGAATTTCTTGGGATTCTTGAGGAACTCCACGATCTCCATCACCTCGTCCTTTGCTTCCTGGATGCCGGCCACGTCATCGAAGGTGATGTTGGTGTGTTCCTTGGAGGTGATGCGGTGGCGCGAGCGGCCGAAATTGCCGAGCATGCCGCCGGCGTTGGCGCTGTTGCGCAGTTGCCGGTAGAGGAAGAAGTAGATGAATCCGAAGACCAGCAGCCAGGGGATGAACGGCAGCAGCAGCGAGAGCACGACGTTCTGTCCGTAGTCGGCGACCACCTCGGCACGGGTCTTGTTCTCGTTGTTGAGATCCAGAATACGTCCGGTACCGGGTCCCTGGAGCCAGCCGGTGGGCGTTTCGGCTCGGAACTCCGAAACGGGACGCTGGTATTGTGGCGGAAAAGCCTGCGGAGCGATCAACAGGCCGCGGATTTGGTCACCTTCAAGCCAGATCTTGGAGACGTTGCCCTTGCGCATCTGGTCTTCGGCGGCGCTCAACGAGATGGTCGAGCTGCTGGTGCTGGACATTCTCAGCAGCAGGTAGACGGAAACACAGAGGGCGATGAAGAGGAACCACCCGAACAGGCCGCGGCTGAACCTCATGCCGCCGTTGCCGGGGGTACCCCTGCCACTCTTGCGGTTGGGACGATCACCTTTGTTTTCAGTCATAAGCTATGAGGGCCTTCCCGGCCGTTTTCGACAGCGCGCGAGGTTCCCGGTTCACTGCGTTCGTCTCAAGGGCGTCCTAACGTATCATAGACGCCTCCTGGCTCTAATATCCAATACGCCTGATCTTACCAGTCGGCTTGCATTTCCTGCACAATTTCCACGGCGAATTTCTCGACCGCGTCCTGTGACCCGATAAACTCGCCTTCCCCGAGCGTCGGATAGAAGACGACCTGCCTTGAGAAATTCCTGCGTTGCATCAATATCTGGCCGTTGCGCAGGTCCTTCCACATCAGATCGACCGTAATGTTCATGATTTGTTCGCGCGGCAGGTTGGTCTGATAGTCGCGGCTGATGGTGGCAACCCCGGTCTGGGTGATCTGGCCTTCGAGAATCGTGTCCGCACGGTCCTTGGGAACGACTTTGTAGGGTGCCCGGGCCTCGAGCTGCTTGATGACGGCCTCGGTCAGGCGCAACTCGACGCCGCGGCGGTAATCCTTGTTGGTGAAGATCGGAATGGCCACCGACTGGACATCTTCCCGGTAAAGGGAGTTCCAATGGTAGCCGCTGCTGATCTCGTTCTTGGAACTGCCGGTCTGGCTGTAGCCGCAGCCGGAGAGCAGGAGGAGCAAAGGCACGAAGGCACGGAGGCACGAAGGCACGGAGTGGTGGGAGATCATGGCTTCTCCTGGTCGGCCGGGCCGGATGGCAGGGTTGCGGGGCGGGTGACGGGAGGCTCGGGCGCCTGCAGCGCCTCGGGGGGCAGTTTGGAGAGTTGCTCGGCGGCGATCTTCGCCTCGGGCGAGTCGGGATACTGTTTGATCACATATCTATAGTAGTAGGCGGACGATGCGGGTTGATGGGTGCGTTTGTAGAACGCGGCCGTGTCGAGCAGCTTTCTGCCCAGCGATTCGTCGATGCGGGAGATGATGGAGGCGACATTCTCCTTTTCCGCAAGGTCGGGATAGAGCCGGGCGATATCCAGGAGTTGCTGTCGGGCATCGATGATCGGCGTGGCGTCAAAGCGGATGCCGCGGAACTGCGCCAGCGACGAGAACGCCATGCGCATCCGCACCCGCGGCACGTGCGGGCTCTTGGGGTATCCGCGGACATAGGCGGCGTAGGCGTCGAAGGAGAGGTCAAAGTCGCTCTGCGAGTAGAAGTAGTCGGCCACCCGCAGCAGCGATTTCTCCGCCAGAGGCGACCCCGGCGCCCGCTGCTGGATGCGGTAGAGCATCTCCGTCGCTTCGGACGTGCAGTCGAGGATCGCCATTCCCAGGAAACGGCGTTTGTAGCCCTTGAGGAACTGATCGGCGATGATGTACTGCTGCTCGAGCGCCGCATAGAAGAAGCGGCTGTCGGGGTAGGTATCCATCACCTCGTCGAAGTCGTAGTAGGCCTCGATGCGGTCGCCGTTCATGAAGTTGGCGATGCCGAGCAGGAAGACCGCCCGGTCGCGCAGGGGGTGCTCCTTGTGGGCGTGGATCCATGCCAGACACAGTTTGTGGGCGGCGTCGGACTGCTTGCTTTGCAGCATCTCCTCGACGCGGTCGAGCGTGTCGTCGGGCGCCGCCTGCGTGGTGGGGGCGTTGACCTGCTGCCACGATTGGCCGCCGGGCTTCAGCTCCCAGGCCGGAGGCGGTGCGGTGGCGGCCTTGTCATCCTTCGGCTGGGCGATCGCGGCGGCGGCGATGGCGAGCCCAGCGGTGATGGCAAACACGGGCATCTTGCGCATAGGGTTGGATTGTACAGAGACTTGTGGGCATGGCAAACGTGTCGATCCGGAAGTGTCGATCCGGGTGGGCGTGCCCACAAATCCGGGAGGGCCGTGCTTCTGCACGGCCGGAATGGTCGCGGCGCGAAACGGCCGCAGGGGACTGCGGCCCTCCCGGGAAAATGGTCGCGCCCAACCGGGTCAGGGCAATCGCGTGTACCGAAGAAGTGGCGCCAGTGCCCTCACTGCCGGTCTTTGGCGTCGCGTGCATGCCCCGGATTCCGCCGGTGAGGACACCGGCGGCACTACACGCAATTGCCCTGCCATCCGGCTGTGCCCGCCGCCCCTGTAGCCGCGATCGTTGATCGCGGGGGGGACCGCGATCAGTGATCGCGGCTACAAGACGGCCGCATCTTCCATCAACGACAGCAGCGGATACGCCGGATTGTAGTGCTTCTGGATGAAGCGCGGGTCGCGGCGGCGATACAGCAGATTGCCCAGGCGGTCGGAGATGTCGATGAGCATCTGCTCGTGTTGACAGAGGTCGGGCGAGACCTCGGTGATCGACCCGCTGGTCTGCCAGTTGAGGCAGGAGCAGGCGTGGCCGCAGCGGGGCTTGAGCGCGCAGTCGCGGCAGGCCGGTTTCTCCCGGTGCGACTCCTCGTTGAGCGAGCGCAGCCGGTCGGTGTCCAGGCCGGCGAACACGCTGCCTACGCACCAGCGGCTCTGCGGGCCGGCCTTGACAAACTGTACACAAGGATACAGGTTCCCTTCGGGGTCAACCGAGAGTTGGCGGGCGCCGAGGTCGCAGCGTTCCTTCTCGAAGCAGTCCTGGTTGATGTGCGACGAGAGTTTCACTTCAAATGGGCTCAAATAGAACTTGCGGCCCTGGCGCGACCACTGGGCATACAGCCGGGCGAGACGCGTGTATTGGGCGCGGAGGGTTTCGAGGTGGTCGGCGGCCCAGTCGGCCGCGTAGTTGAGCGAGATGATGAGGTAGCGGACGCCGAGATCCACGAGAAACTCGGCGCTGTCGGCCAGATGCTGCACGGTATCCGGATTCACGACCATGATGATGCTGGAATACGGCTTGACCGCAAGCAGCGCCTTGAGTCGCGGCAGGAGCAGGTCGAACGAGCCGCCGCCGCTCGCAAGCCGGCGATGGGCATCGTGGGCGGCCCGCACGCCGTCGAAACTCATGGCGATCATGATCTGCTGGCGCTCGGCCGTTTCCAGAAATTCATCGTCCATCAGCAAACCGTTGGTGGTGATCTTGAAATGAAACAGCCCGCGGTCGCGTGCCTCGATGGCCCGGCCGAGTTCGACCAACGCCAGCAGCGTATCCTTTTCCACGAGCGGTTCGCCGCCAAAGAAGACGATCCCGCACGCCCCGTGGTTGTGTTTGAGGCCCCACTCCAGCGCGCGCGAGCCCACCTTCAGGCTCATCCCCTCGCCCGGCCGGGGCGGGGCGTAGCAGTAGTGGCAACCCATGTTGCAGGAGCGAGTGAGGTGGAGCGTCAAGTGCATGGTCAGATCACCCCGCGTTGTCGCAGCCACTCGGCGAAATCGCGGACCTGCTGGCGGAGCTGCTCGCGGGAAACGGTTTCGGCTCCGTTACGAGCAGCCTTCTCGGGCCATGCGCGATTGCCGGGATCGTAGAAGACGCCAACGAAATGGCCTTTGCCGTCACGCTTGATCGCATCGGCTAGCCTGCCGGCATTATCTTTGAAATTGAATCTCTGCACCGTCGAAGCGAACGTGGAATCGTTGAAGAAACGGCAGTCGCCTTTGGAGATATACTGGGCGGCCACATGTCTGTCGGGGTCGACCAGGTCAATCACAAGTGGGCAGGACACCTCGACTTCGCCTTCGCTCCACTCGATCTTTCCATCGCGTTCGCTAACCAACGTGGTCAAGCGTTTCATGCGGATGTCGTTGACTTGGACATCATGCGCAGACAGGCTCACGCCGGCCTTCCTCAGTTCTTCAATGATGATCTGACGGCCTTCTTCTTCCGTGAGAAAGACCGGTGGTGCAATGACGACGCAGCCCGTTACGGCCATGCCTTCCCCGTGCTCGAAGATCGGGGCGACGATCGCGGCGGCGGAGGCGAGCATTGCGGTGCGGGTAGTGGGTTGGGAGGCGGCGCTGGCCGCGGCACGGGTCGTCGGCGTTGCCGTGGGGACCTGACCAGACTCCGAGCAGCCGGCGACACCGGAGATCAGAAACGCGACAGTCAGGCCGCCCTTGGCGATCATGTCCTGCCAGGAGTCGGGGAGGTATTCCGCGAGACGGCCGGGAGTGGAAAGCATCTGCGGCCGGGTTGGATACGCCGGGCGGACGCTGCGTTTATTGTGCCGGGGATGAGCCATCTGTGGATACCTCAGCCCTGCATAGACGTCAGATCACGCCGCGTTGGCGGAGCCATTCAGCGAAATCCTTGACCTGTTTGCGGAGTTCTTCCCGTGAACTCTTCTTCGCCTCTTCCTGAGCCTCTTTCCATATCTTCTGCCAGACTTCCTGCTGCTCCTTTTCGTTCTTGCCCGCCAGTTCATCGGCGGTCGGTCCACGGCGGTGTTCGATCAGGCTGGTGGGTTCGTAGAAGACGCCGAAGATGTTGCCTTTGCCGCTGGTCTTGATCTGGCCGGCGACGGCTTCGCTCACTTTCTTGAAATCGTAGTCATGCACTGTGGATTTCCACATTTCGCCGCCGAGTTCGAGGTAGTCGGACTCAGAAACGAATTCGATGGCGACATGCTTATCGGGATCCATCAGGTCGATCACGAGCGGGCGGGGTTCGTCGCCGTATTTGACGATCTCAGTCTTGCCGTCTTTGGTCACGAAGCCGAACGGGCTCTTGGGCTTGATGCGGACGTCTTTGAGCTCGACGTCCTTCGCCGACATCTTCAGGCCGGCTTTGGCCAGTTCCTCGATGATGATCTGGCGGGCTTCCTCCTCGGTGAGGAAGACCGGCGGCGCGATGACCACGCAGCCGGTGGAAGCCCGGCCTTTGCCGTGCTCGAAGATCGGAGCGACGATGGCCGCCCCGGCCGCGAGTTGCACGGGCCGGTCGGCCGGCTGCGCGGCGGCCTTGGCGGCGGCCGGCGCGGGTGTTTCCGCCGCGGCGCCGGGGATGGCCGTGAGTCCGGAGACCAGGAACGCGACGGTGAGGCCGCCTTTGGAGATCAGGCTCTGCCATGTGGATGGCAGATGCTCCAGAAGCCGGCCGGGCTCGGCGAGCAGCTCTGGCCTGGTTGGATAAATCGGACGAACGCGACGTTTGTGGTGGGTGTGGTTGCTCATAGGGACCGGAGAAAACCTTGTGAGAGTATCGTGGACTGTTCTGGGATTGGACGCGGGCCGTTGCCCGAAGTTTCCCACCGCTGCGGCCGAGTTCCTAAATGCGGATTACTCCGAGTACCCTCATGACGCCCACGGCCGCGAGCAGTGTCATCACCACTACCGCAATCCCGAATATTTTCCAGAACATCCAGCTCGACTCAAACGCCTTCTCCAGCAGCCGGCCGTCGGCGCTGTGGACGAATTCGCGGGTGTGTGTTGCGTAACGCGAAAGGAAGACGCTTGGCACCGCCAGGCTCAGCCCGACAAGCACGATCGCCCCTGCCGCGAACGGTTGGCCGCCGCCCGCCAGCATGTAGAGTCCCGTGACGACGATGAGTGTGCCGCCGACGAGCATGAGGCCGGCGATAGCGGTTGCCCAGGGACAGGTCTGCTCGAGAATCCGCAGCGTGCGGGCGGTGACCTCGACCGTTTGTCCCTGTTGCGGAGGTGCCGAGCGGTAGTCCAGCACCGGCTTCGGCACTGGCGCCTCGGCCGCTGTGGCCGTGTTCGGGCTGTCGTCTGACATGCGACCCATTCTAACTCCCGCGGCATGAGCCGTACATGTCTGATTGCGGACGGGGATCGCGGATCGGTCACGGCGAGGTTGGCACGCGTACGGTTGCACGACGCTTCTGTCGCCCCTTCCGGGGCTTCGGATGGCTACGACAATCGCCACCCACGGCTTGCGCCGTGGGCTAACGTGTATCGCCACTCCGTGGCTGGGGAAAGGCTTCGGAGTACCGGCATCACAGGCAAGATGCCTGTGCTACAAGAATTCGACCACGCAGACGGACTTCGCAGAAAGACGCTCGTACTCAGGGTCACACCCCGCGCGGGGTTTTGTGCCGCAGGGGCTTTCGGAAGGCAGGGGGTTTCTGTTAGATTCCGCTCGCCATTACTCATTGCGGAAAGGTCGCTCAACTCCATGCTCACCTCAAAACAGCGCGTTGTGAACCAGATTCGCGGGCAGGCCGTCGACCGGCTGCCGCTCATGCCCATCACCATGCAATTCTCGGCCGCGCTCATGGGCGTCAGGTACCGCGAGTATGCCATGGACTACCGGAAGCTTGTGGAGGCCCAGATCCGCGTGGCCGGGGAGTTCGGGTTCGACTATGTATCCTGCATCTCCGACCCCGGCCGGGAATCGTACGACTGCGGGGCCAAGGTCATCTTCGCCGAGGACAGTCCGCCGGCCCACGATGAGGCGGATGCGCTGCTGACCGACAAGACCCGGCTGGCGGGGTTGAAGATCCCCGATCCGGCCGGCGGCGGGCGGATGACCGACCGGCTCAAAGCGGTGGAGTTGTTCAAGCAAAGAGTGGGGAACGAGAAACTCATCGAGGGATGGATCGAAGGCCCGTGTGCCGAGGGCGTCGACCTGCGCGGCATGAACAACCTCATGATGGACTTCTTCGAGGATGAGACGTTCGTCCGCGACCTCTTCGCGTTCTGCACGGAGATGGGGATCATTTTCGCCAAAGCGCAGCTCGCCGCCGGGGCCGACCTGATCGGCATCGGCGATGCGGCGGCCTCGCTGGTGGGGCCGGACATCTACCGTGAGTTTGTCTTTCCCGGCGAGAAGCAGATGGTGGATGCCATCCATGCGGCCGGGGGACTGGTTCGCCTGCACATCTGCGGCGACACCCGCCACAGCCTCGCCCAGATCGGCAAACTCGGCTGCGATATCGTCGACCTCGACTACCTGGCGCCGATCGCCGAGGCCCGGGCCGCGATGGGCCCCAATCAGGTGCTGCTGGGCAATGTCGATCCGGTGCGGGTGGTCCGCAACGGCACGCCCGACGCCATCCGGGCCGCCTTCTCCGCCTGCCGCGCGGCCGCGGGCGGGCGTTACATCGTCGGGGCCGGCTGCGAAATTCCGCGCGACACGCCGCATGAGAACATCCGGGCGATGGCGGACGTGGTATAAACCACGGAACGATGTGGCTGAATCCATTCATGCTCGCCGGGCTGGGCGGGGCCGTGGTGCCGCTGCTGCTGCATCTGCTGGCGCGGGCCCGGTACCGCGAGGTCAACTGGGGCGCGATGATGTTCCTCGAGGGACTCGATGCCCGCCAGTCGCAGAGCACCCGCACCCGGCAATGGATCCTCCTTGGGCTGCGCATGCTGTTGGTGGCGCTGCTGGCGATGGCGCTGGCCCGGCCGGTGGTCCGCGGGCGATGGGCCATGACCGGGGGCAGCGCCAGCCCGACCGCCGTCATCGTCCTGGACTGTTCGTACAGCATGGGCCGCATGGACGGCGGGCGTTCCCGCTTCGAACGGGCCCGGGATGCGGTCCGGCAGATTCTCTGGGCGCTGGACAAGGGGACCGAAGTCTCGGTGGTCCTGCTGGGCGACGAGCTGACCGTGCTCTATCCGCAGCCGACGACCAACCTGCAGAACGTGACCCGCGACCTCGACGGCATCAGCCTGTCATCGGGATGCGCCAACTTCGCCGAGGCCCTGGCGGCCGCGCGCAAGATCCTCGATCAGCCGTCGCGCGTGGGCCGCGAACTCTATCTGGTGACCGACCGGCAGGCGGAAAGCTGGCGGCGCGTCGACCCCGCCGCCGCGTCTGCCGCCTGGCTGCGGAACCCCCAGCGGCCGACCCGGTTCTACGTCATCCCGGTCGGGGGCGAGGAGTCGGACAACGTCGCCATCGAGTCGGTCCATCTCGTGGAAGAGCCGGCCATCCGCGGCCAGAGCGCCGAGGCCGAGATTCGCATCCGCAACTATGCGCCGGTGCTGCGTCCGGCGGTGGACGTGACGGTGTCCGTGCTTTCGCCGTCCGACGAGGCGCCGCGGCGGTCCGGTGAAACGCCCAGGCGGGTGAAGACGGCGTCGGTGACGATCCCCGCGCGCTCGTCGGCTTCGATCCGGATCCCGGTCTCGTTCGAGCAGGCGGGATCGCACGTGGTCTCGGCCGGGATCAACGCGTCCGGCCTCGAAGTGGACAACCACTACGATCTGGCCGTGGAGGTGATCGAGCCCATCGAGCTGCTGATCGTCTCGGGCGACGAAACCGGGCCGCCGGAATCGCACGAGTCGTTCTTCCTGAAGTTGGCGCTCTCGCCCTACCAGTCGGTGCTCAAGAAGCCCGGAGACATGGCCCACGTCACGGTGAAGACCGCGGAGGAGGTCGCCTCGCTGGACATGGCCAAGTACCAGGTGATCGTGCTGGCCAACATTCCGGCATTCAACCGCGGCGTGGAGCGGGCCATCGAGCAGAGGGTCTACGAGGGCGCCGGGCTGATCCTCTGTCCCGGCAACCTCACGCGCGTCGAGAACTTCAACGACCTGCTCTTCCGCGATGGCGGCGGATTGTCGCCGGCGCGGCTGATGCCCCCGGTGCCGCCGGACCCGTCGCGGGCGACGACGCTCCTCGGCATCGAGCTGCAGCACCCGGTCTTCCGTTTCCGCCGCGGATCGGACCCCCGGCCCGAGGCGGTGGTGGCCCGGTACTTTCCCGCCGTGCCGCGCCCGGGCGACGCCAAAGTCCTGGCCACGCTCTCTTCGGGCGATCCGTTTCTCGTGGAAGCCCCGTGCGGGCGCGGCAAGGTGCTGCTGCTGACCTCGCCGCTGGACGTGAACTGGAACACGCTGCCGCTCTATCCGTTCTTCCTGCCGTTCGTGCAGTCGCTGGTGCGGTATGCGGCCCCGTCGCCTCCGCCGCGCAACGTCAAGCCGGGCGAGCCGTTGACCGCGGTCTTCGATGAGCCGATCGAACGGGCGGAGATCGTCCGCAACGACGAGCGGCCGATCCCGGTCGTGTCGTCGGGACGGACGACTCAGGTGCGGTACACCGAAACCCAGCACCCGGGGTTGTACCGCCTGCTGGCGAAAGTGAAGGGGAACGACCGCGTCGTACACTTCGTGGTCCAGCCGCCCCGGCAGGAGTCGGACCTGACGCCGCTGAGCGAGGAGAACTGGAGGAGGCTTTCCACTGAGATGCCCTTCGTCCGGCTGGACCTCGAGGCGCAGGCGATCGGCCCGATTCTGGCGGCCGACCGGCACGGACATGAGTTGTGGCTGGTGCTGCTCGCCGCCGCCATACTCGCCGCCGCCGCGGAACTGGCTCTGACGCGGCTGTGGTCCGTGGGGAGCGTCTCATGACCCTGGCATCGCTGACACTGCGCGGAGGCGACCTGTGGCCGGTGACCGCGGTGGCGGCGGCGCTGTCGCTGCTGGCATTTCTGGCGGCCTATCCGCGCGAAGTAAGGCAGTTGCCGCCGCTGGGCCGGATCGCCCCGCCCCTGCTGCGCGGAGCGGCGGTGGTGGCGCTGCTGTTCTCGATGCTCCGGCCCGAAGTGCTCCGATCGCGCAGCGTCGAGGAACAGGGAGCGCTGGTGATCGTGCTCGATCGCTCGATGAGCATGGGAGTGGCGGACCACGCCCTGCCGCCGGAGGCCGTGGGCAAGTCGCAGGTCCTGGGCCAACTCGTGGCCATCGCCGCCTCGCTCGGACGGCTCGGCCCCGAGGCGCTGCCGGCGTCGGTCTCGGACCTGGAGAGTTCGCTGCGGCGGATGGAATCCGTCGCCGAGGAAATCGACCGGGCGCAGCGGGAACTGGACTATGCCAAGCTCTCGGGCCGCGGCGCCGCCGACGCCCAGAACCGCCTGGACCGCTCTATCTCGGAACTGATCTCCATGGCCCGGAAAGCCGAAGCCACCGCCCGGGCCATGCGCTCGGGAGCGGCCGAGCATTTCGGACGGCTGGCGAATTTCACCGGCGACCGTGAAACCTGGATCCGCCGGATCTCGCAGAGCCTCGATCGGGCCAGGCGCGAAGTCGTCGGGCTTCAGGACCAGACTGACGAGCAGGTGTTCCAGAGCAACACGCAGGTGCGCGAGGTCTGCACGGAACTCTCCCGCATGAGCCGTTTGCGGCTGGCCTGGGAACTGATCGCCGGGAAAGAAGGGTTGCTGTCGCGACTGGATTCGCAGACGCCGGTGCTCCTCTACACGGTCGGCGAAGGCATGCAGAGCGTGCCGCTGGCCAGAACGTCGCCGCCCGTCGAACCGCCGGCGACCGCCGACCAGGCCCTGTCCGAACTCGGCCCGTCTCTGCGGCAGGTTGTTGCCTCGCTGGGCAAGACGCCGGTGCAGGCGCTGGTTCTCGTCACCGACGGCCGCCAGGTCCCGGCCATGGCGAACCCCGCCGCACTGGCGCTGCCGCCGGGGGTGCCCGTCTTTCCCGTGTTCGCGGCGTCGGAGCACGTGCAGGACGTGGCCGTCACCAACGTGGAAATGCCCTCCGAGGTCTTTGCGGGCGAGACGCTGGTCGCCCGCATGAACGTGCGCAGCACCAACATCGAGTTCCGCCGGCTCATCGGCGACGCCGAGATCTCCGTCGACGGCGAGGCCGCGCAGAGCGCGCCCCTGCGCCTGCGCGACAAGCGGATCGAAGCCGAGCTCTCCACCATGCTCGACGTGCCCGGCGTTCGCCGCATCACGCTTTCCGTTCCCCAGCAGGAAGGCGAGGTCTCCTCGGCCAACAACCAGGTCGAGCGCTGGGTGAAGGTCCTGCCGCAGAAGGTGAAGGTGACGATCGTCACCGGCTCGGCCGGCTGGGATTTCCGCTACGTTCGCGACGCGCTGTCCCGCCAGCCGTGGATACGCCTCCGCGAAGCGGTCGTGGGAACGGGCAACGCGGTCGGGATGCCGGCCCCTGAGCTGGCCGAACAGAGCCTGCTGATCCTCTTCGACGTGCCGCGGGAAGCGATGTCGGCACAGCAGTGGCAGACCATCGTCCAGGCAGTGCGCGAACGTGGGCTGGGACTGCTGATCGTCCCCGGACTGGCGGACCTGCGGCGCTTGAGCGAAGGCGATCCGCTGGCCGAACTGCTCCCGTTCCGTGCGGCCGCAAAACCCGCCTGGCGCGCCTGGCCGGGGCAGAACCCGGCTTTCCATTTCACGCCCGCGACAGGCATGGAGGACGCATCGCTCCTGCGCCTCGAGGAAGACCCCGAGGCGTCGCGCCGGCGCTGGGACGACCTGCCGGGGTTCTATCGGTTCCTCGCCATACCCGAACTGCGGCTGACCGCGCGCGTGCTGCTGACCGAGCGCGAATCCCACCTGCCGCTGCTCACGGAAACTCGCGCCGGCGCCGGACGGGTGTTCTATCTCGCAACCAGCGAAACCTGGCGCTGGCGGCAGCGCGTGGGCGAGCGCGACCACGAGCGGTTCTGGGTGCAGCTCGTGCGCGGCGCCATCGACCGGCCGTACGCTGCCGTTTCCGGCGAACTGGCATTCGATGCCGACGCCGTCTCCGCCGAACCGGGACAGACCGTCAACCTCCGTGCCCGGTTCGACGGAGCTGCGCGGCTCAAGGAACCTCCGGAAAGGCTGGAGGTGCAGGTCGTCTCCGGCGGCCGGAAACTGGCGACGGTCTGGCTGCACGCGGAAAGCGGGATGCCCGGCCGCTACAGCGGAACCGCGCCGGAACTGCCCCTGGGCGAGTACGAACTTCAACTGCTCTCGCCGGCCATTGACGGGCGCGTGGAGGAACTGCCGCTGCCGCTCCAGGTGGAGCGGAAATCCGAGGCGGAAATGTCCGACCTCACCGGCGACCGCGCGTTTCTCCAGGGCCTGGCCGACGCCAGCGGCGGCCGCGTGCTCTCGCTCGACCAGGTACACACGCTCCCGCAGCTTCTTTCGGAAGCCCGGCGGCGGCACCCGGCCTACAGTGAAATAAGGCTTTGGGACAGCGGGTATCTGTTCGTCTTCGTACTGTCATGTCTCGCGGGAGAATGGGCCCTGCGGAAACAGTACGGGCTGGCCTGAGTAGGAAGGCGCGCATGGGCAACATGGTTCTGCCGGTTGCGGTCCAGCACTACGTGCGGCGATTCGTGGCGCACCGCAGAGTGCTGCGCCTCGTGCGCGCCGGGGGCATGTCCCTGGCCGTGTTCCTCATGGGCTTCGTGATTTCCAGCCTGCTCGACCGCTGGCTGAGTCTCCCGGCCGGCGTGCGCCTGGCATTGCTTCTGGGCAATGCCCTGGCTTTCGTGCTGATTCTGCTCCAGCCGCTGCGCCGCGTCCTGCACAGCCGGGTGGACTGGCTCCAGGCCGCCGGGGAGATCGAAAAGACCCAGCCGCAATTCGGACAGGGTCTGGCAACGGCCGTGTCGCAGTTGCTCGACCGGCCCGAGTATCGGGGCTCCGAGCAGATGCTCGGCCGGGTGGTCGAGCACGTCGAGGAGACCATCCGCCGCTCCCGGCCGTCGGGCCGGATCGGCTTCTGGCCGCTGCTGGGACCGTGGGTTTCCGCGGCCGTGGCCCTGGGCGTGATGCTGGTGCTCAATCGGTCCCCGCGCCTGGGTTTCCCCGCGCTGACAACGCGGTATTTTCAGCCGCTCTCGGCCACGCCCGCCGTGACCACCACCCGGCTGCGCGTCGAGCCCGGCAACATCAGCCTGGTGCGCGGGCAGAGCCTGAACGTGCATGCGTGGTTGAAGAACCTGACGCGCGGCGGCGTCGAAATCGCGACCTCCACCGACGGGCGGGTCTTCAGCAGCAGCACCATGCTCCCCGTCGCGCCCGACCACTACGTGTTCCGCCTCGCCGATCTCGATCGCAACCTGGTCTATTTCGTCAGGGCCGGCGACGCAACCTCACCGACGTTCTCGGCCCACATCCTGCAGCCCCCGGCGGTGCTGAACTATACGGTGCGCTGCGAGTACCCCGCTTATACCGGCCGCGCCGCCGCCACCACCACCAGCAACGACGCGAACATCGAGATCCTGACAGGCTCGACCCTGACGCTCACCGTGCAGTCGAGCGAGCCGCTGCAGTCGGCCACTGCCATCTTCGGCGGCACGCGGATTCCGCTCGCGCTCGAGGCCGATCCCCACCGGGCAACCCTGCCGATCAGCGTCAAGGCCACTACCGCGGCCGACCTGGAACTGGTGAGCTCCGCGGCGCTGTCCACCCGTCTGTCGTCGGCCATCGTGATCCGGGCCACTCCCGACCGGCCGCCGCTGTCGCGGATGTTCGCACCCTCGGAGGACCTGCGCCTGTCGCCCAGGGCCGTGGTGCCCGTGAGCTATCTCGGTGTCGACGACTACGGCGTGACGTCGCTGTCGCTGGGATATCGCGTGAACGACCAGCCGAGGCGGGAGATCGCCCTGCCGCGCGGCGGCGACACCCGGCGCGTCGAGGGGCAGTACAACCTGGACCTGTCCGCGCTTGACGTGAAGGTCGGCAACGTCGTGACGCTGTGGATCACCGCCACCGACGGCGCCGGGCGGAGCGTCGACTCGGAGCCCAGGCGGCACATCCTGATCGCGCCCAACCCCATCGATGCGCTCACGCGCATGCGCGTGGGCGAGCTTCGCTCGGCCGCCGGCCTCGCGGCCGCACTGGCGCGCGAGCTGCATCGCGCCGGCGAGAACCTCGCCCTGTTGGGTCATGGCGCCGAGGGCGAGGCCGACCAGTACACGCAGCAGCTCGATCTCGTGAGGTCGCTGGCCACCGCCAGCGAGTCGGCGATCCTGCTCCACCAGTTGCTGCTCCGTTCCGTGTCGCACGCACCCACGCCGCAACACACACTGGCCTGCGCCGACCTCGTCGACCGCATGCGGCAGCTCATCGCGGCGATCGACCGGCTCTCGAAACTGGACCTGCTGGCGCTCTACGATCCCGCGAGCGGGCCACAGTTCCAGGCGGGCGTCGAGCAGGCGACGCAGATATCGGCCCTGCTGCGCACCCTGGCCGAAGGCGAGCAGGCGGGCGTGATCGCCTCGGACCGCGCCAACCTGCGCGCCACGAAAACCGCCGGATCGCTGGAGATCGAGCAAACCCTGCTGGCGGCGCGGAAGGAGGTCGACCGCGCCGTGTCGCAACTGGGCCTTTTGCCCTCCGCGGCCGACCTGGACGCACGGCTCAAGGCGTGCATCGACGCGGCCGACGCCCTGATTCGCGCCGCGAAATTCGTCCGCTTCGACGAGCCCGCCCGCCAGTGGGCCCTCGCCGCCGCCTCGGGACAGACGCCCCCGCCGTTGAGCGAGCGCCTGCTCTCGGCGTCGGCCGTGGAAGCCGTCCGGCCGGACACCAGCCCCCAAAACGCCCGCGATCTGCAACTGGCGGCCAGGGCCGCGATGCAACTGTCGGCACAGGCGGCCCGGGAGGGCGCCAGCCAGCCGGTGCGCGATTCCATCAGCCAGTTGCCGCAGTTGATCGTCACCCTGCAACGCGAACACCGCCTGGTGCGGGGCCTGCGCGCGGCGGGCGCGGCCGAGGCAGCACAGATTCGCGAGCGGGCCGCCGATGCCCGCAAGACGCTTGAGGCCATGACCAACCGCAGCCTGGAGGCGCTCGAGCAGCAGAAGAACCCCGACCAGGACGACCTGGCCCTGGTGGCGTCGGCCGAGATCGCCTCCCGCAACTACGCCGCCGCCCGCCGGCTGTCGCAGCGGCTGAGGCAGGTGGCGGCCGCCGAGAACCGCGCCAACGCGCCGGGCGACGACGATCTGGCACGCGTGCAGGAACTGGACGACGCGGCCGCCCTCCAGGACGACCTGGCCAGACGGTCGGCAAACCCGGCGAACGCTTTCGAGGCGGCCGAGATTCTCCGTCGGCAGAAGCAGATCGCCCAGGATGTCGGCCGGATCGAGGCCGAGGACGTGCGGCAGATCGACACCAATCTCTCGCCGGACGTTCGGCGGCGGGCGACGGCGGCCATGCAAGTGGCCCAGGAGAAGCTCGCATCCATGCCGCAGGATCTGCTCAAAGTCATGGCCGCCGCCGAAAACAGGCGGCATTTCGCCGACCAGGCCGAACGGGCCACAAAAGCTGCCGCCGAGACAACCGACCCCGCCGCCCAGGTGGTGGCGGAACGCTCCCGGCAGAAGGCCGACGTCGACCTCCGCGAAGCCGACGAGGAACTTGCCCTGGCGGCCCTGCCCGTCTCGGAGGAGGCGCTGGTCGAAATTGCCGACAAGATCGCCGCCTTCGAGCCGGAGTCCGCCGCGGTCATGGCCGTGTTCGACCAGCTTCGCCCCGCGCTGCGGGCACTGCTGCCCGCGGCCCGGCAGAACGACGCGGCCGCGATCGAGCACGCGGCCGATCGCGTGCGCCTGGCCATCGAACTGGCGCAGAATGCGCTCCGCCAGGCCCAGGGCAAGCTCATCGAACAGGATCCGCTCTTTGCCGCCCGCTACTTCGCCGACGCGGCGTCTGCGGCGTTGGACCAGGGCTCGGCCGATCCCACCCGACTCCGTGCCTACCAGCAAAGCGCTTCGATCGCGCTCTCCCAGGCGTGGCAGGATGCCGCGCGATCCGCGATGATGCACCGCCTCGCCATGGCCCCATCGCTGCGGCCGATTCTCACGACTCAACCGGCCGATCCATCACGCGTGTCGGCGGACATGCTGCCGCTGCTCAAGCAGTGGAGCTTCCTGCGCGATCCCGACACGGCATCCGGTTCAGCGCCGCTGTCGGAACCAGATCCCGCCGGCTATGCCGAACCCCTGCGGCTCTATTTCCAGGCGATCAACCAGGTCGCCGCGCCCGACACGGGGGCACGGCAGAATGGACGGAAGTGAAGCGGGTGATCGGTGATCAGTGATCGGTGATCAGTGATCGGTGATCAGTGATCGGTGATCGGTGGCGGCGTTCAGCCGGCCGCGGTGATTCCCCGCGCGAACGCCGCCAGTTCCGCCATCGTGTTCACCACGTGCAGGTTCGGCCGGTCGCGGACCACGAAATCCCGGACGATCCGCCCGCCCAGCACCAGCGGGATCTTCTGCTCGTTGAGCTTGCGGCTCAGGCGGTCGATCTCGCCGAGAAGCTTCTCCGCATTCGGCGCCATGGTGATCGACAGCCAGACCAGGCGTGCCTGCTTCTCCACCGCCAGTTGTCCCAGCGGCTCGACCGGCGTGTCCGGGCCGTGGTTGGCTTCGCGGAAGCCGGCGTCCGCCAGCACCGCCGCCGCCATCATCGAGGGCAGCATCGACGGATCGCCGGCCGGGCCGGCGCCGATCGCCAGCGGGCCATCCGCCGGACACACGAGCAGCGTCCGGAGTTGGCACACGGCCTGTATACAGATGTCGAGCGCCCGGTGCTCGACCAGCGTGGCCGGGAGATCGCGCGAGCCGTGTTCGCCCAGCTTCTGGAGCGCCGAGCGCACCGGGCCGTCGAAGATGCGCGAGACGTGCCGGCCGGAGACATAGAGGCTGAGGAGAATCCCGCGGGCGCCGGCGGCGTCACCCGTGGACAGCGCCTGGATCAATGCCTGATCTTCCGCGCCGCTGATGGCGAACTGTTGCAGACCCAGCACCTCCGGCCGGGGAATGTCGGCCTGGATTTCGCGGAGATAGCGCAAGGCGTCGTCCAGGGCGATGCGGCGGTGCCCGCCCTGGGTGCGGGTCATGGGAATGTGGCCGGCGTCGACCCAGCGGCGGACGGATGATTCAGATACACCGATGGCGTCGGCAAGTTCCCGCGGCGTCAGAAGCGATTTCATGGGCTCATATTACAGCTTGCCGGGAGAATCCCGCAAGAACGTGGGCGGGCGAGATGCTTGTCGGAAGGGGTGTACCGGATGCAGTTCGCAACGTAGAATACGTATGGTAATCGCGGCAACGGCCTCGCGCCATACATTGTGCCGGAGGTTCCCTATGACACAGAGTCTGACCGAGTTCTTTCGCGTGAAGAAACAACGAGCCGACGAGGAGGACGCCACCGTCGATTGGTCCGCCAGGAAGGCGGAGTGGCTGGAGGCATTGCGCTCGCTGTATGCTCAGGTTCGGGAGATTCTCAAGACGCCTTTAGACCAGGGAGCAGTTCAGGCTGCCACCCGACCGAAAGAGCTGTTCGAAGACCACCTGGGCTCGTATCAAACGGAAGAGTTGGTGCTGTCAGTCGGGGACGAGCACGTCGTCTTCTCGCCCAAGGGCCGCAACGTGATCGGAGCGGCCGGACGAGTGGACATTCTGGGCGAAGCTGGTGAAGCCACGCTCGTGTTGCAGCCGGGGCCACGTTGGGCCGTCGTCCGGTCGAAGTATCCGCAACTTAACCTTGTGGAGTTCAACGAAGTCAGCCTCGAGGAGACGCTGCGTGGCGTCATGCGAAGATGAGCACGACGCAACCGCCCCAACCGCAGACGATCGACGAAGTGCGGGATTGGTACGAGAACATGGATCAGTGCGTCCTCTCGCATCGGGTCGCCGTTCTGGCCAGCGCCCGTGCCGGGCTGTTGCCGGCCAATACCCGCTTCTTCGCGATGGCACTCGATGAGATCGAGGATTTCTACCGATCCCAGCGAAAAGAACTGGAACAATTGACGGTGCTGGCTTTGATGGCCAGTGCTGAGGCGAGCATTCGCGCCGACTATGCCAACCGCCTCAAAAAGGGCCGGAGCGATCCCCTCTCCAAGGCATACGCCGCGCTGCACAGAAATCTCGACGCGCGCTTCCGCAACCGTCCTTCCCTGAACGACCACATTGTCGAGACCCTCAAAGCGGCCGCGGTTATTCCCAACCATCTCGTCGGCAACTTTCGCGATGCGCTGCTCCTGCGACACTGGCTCGCACACGGAAGATACTGGGCGGTGGACCTTGGGCGCAATACTTACGCACCAGACGACATCTATCGCACCATAGCCGCGTTCCTGTCTGCGATGCCACCTTGATCGCAGATCCCGGTCAGGTCATCGTGCATTCTCTCCAGATTCCTTTCGCACGATACGCACCAACGTCCAGAACGTCCTTGAGTAGCGCTCCGGACGGTCCCCGGCGAGCGCAGCCCTGCGGCCGGCGGTGCGCAGACTCGTCGGCCGGTCCGGTTCAGGTGGGTTGTGAACCGGGGCCGACCATCTGGCCACGGTCTTCAGTTCGTAGAGCTTCGAGTCGATGGCGCCCAGCCTCCGCGTGGCGGGAAACCCCGAGTCGAGGATGAACACGCCCCGGCCATGGGCCAATGCGTCGGCGACGATCCGCTTCTCCTGTGCCTCCAGTGTCCGGAATATCTCCAGGGCCCGCGTGCCGCTGCCCAGTTGCGCCAGCGGCTTGCCGATCCGCTGCTCGATCATCTGTTCGATGCGATCCTTGAGCGCCTGGCGCCGGTGGGGATCGAGCGCGTCCGGGTCGTCGGGATTGCGCTGCGGATCGGTCAATGCGCGAATGAACCGCTCGTTGAACAGGCTGGCGTTGTAGAGCCGGGCCCGCGTGGTGAACTGCAGCCAGTCCAGGGCCTGCATGTCGCCGGCGATGATGACCGCGTCCTCTTCCTTGAGGCCCGCCGTGTGGATCAGATCCTTGACCGCCTGGGCGTTGTACGCCAGGACCTGCCGGCCGGCCGCATCCGATTCGGCCGCGGGCAGCGCCTCATACGCCCCTTGCACGGTCGCCAGCGCCGCCAGGATGCCCGCGGCAACCGTCGATGCCATGCTGCCGGCCGCGCGGCCTTCCACGACCACGGACACCCGCGACAGCCCGGCGAAGGCGCACACTGCCAGTCCCGGCATGATCGTCAGGAAGAAGCGCATGTAGCGCGTGGCCAGTTCCTGTTGCGGCGCCCAGTAGTAGCACGAATAGACGATGGCGCCAGGCACGATCCACAGGAGCATGGCCGTCGCCAGCCGGAAGTTCCAGCGGAACATCCACGCCAGCCCGGCCAAGCCGAGAGGCAGCACGAAGGCCAGGGCGATGTCGTTGAGCTGCGTCACGGTTGTATACCAGTTGACGCGGAAGTGCTCCCATTTGAAGGCCGAGCCGATGGCCGACTCGTTGGTGTTGTCGTATCCGGTCAGCGTGCCCATGGCCCGCAGGTTGTAGATCACCAGGATGGCCACGGGCAGGGCCCAGCCCAGGATGACGGCCAGACCCTGCCAGCGCTGCCATCGCGTGGGCGCCTTGACCGGGCGGATTCCGTAGCGGTCGCGCAGCCCGGTCCAGTTCCATGGCAGGAGCCCCGGCAACGCTCGCTCGATGACGACATAGACCAGTGGCAGGACCAGCAGTCCCTCTGTGTAGCGGATTGTTGCCGCGTATCCCGTGAGCAGGCCGGCGAGAATCCCCTTGATCCAGCCGCCGCCGCGCCACCACCAGCACAGGAAGAGCATGCCCCAGGCGACGCAGCAGACGGCCGACGCGTGCGAGTTGGGGTTGGTCGATAGCCCGAGCGTCACCGGCGAGGCCGCGAAGACCAGGGCGGCCAGCACGCCCGCGTACGATCCGCCCAGAATCTGCCCCAGGCCAAAGCAGGCGAGCACGGCCAGGCTCATGCACGCGGGGCTCAGCCAGAGGCAGAGGGTGTAGCCGTCCGGCAAGCGCCGGCCGACCAGCGGCAACTCGCGGCCCCGTTCGCCGCCGGCCCTGAGCAACCCCGCGTACAGCGCCGGCAGACCCAGCGGATATTTCGGGTAGAAGCGTTCGACGGGCGTGCCCATGTCGATGCCGACCCACATCGGCGAGACGAACATGAACGGATCGAGTTGCCCGGTGTCCGGGTTGCGCTGCGTGGCTTTCATGGTGCCGCCGGCCGCGACGTTCCGCCCGCCGACGAGATAGCCGTTCTGGTCCACCCCGCCGTGGGCCGGGGCGTTAAGGCACCAGGTCCAGTAGAAGCTCATGGCGGCAACGAGGAGGCCGAGGAGGCCGAAGAGCAGTCGTTTGCCGCGCGGCTCGCGACTGGCCGCGAGCGCCGTGGAGACGGTTTCCTCGATGGGCGGCAGGGTTGTTGGCGACGGCAGGTTCATGGCGTTCATTGTACTACAAGAAAGTGGGCAGGCTTGCCTCTGGTGGCCGGTGGTCGGTAGTGGAAGACAAAGGGCAGTGATCGGTCATCGGTGAGCAGTGATCGGTGATCAGGGGGGGTGAAAGAGAAAAGGATGTTTTGGGCGGTTGGTCGCTGGGCCGTCAGGCCATAAGC
>JBIOJL010000017.1:0-29560 GCA_044450885.1 Tepidisphaerales bacterium | reverse complement strand
TGCGAGTCACAAACAGCCGGGGCTGCCGCGCCGGCGGCACCCCCGGCGTTGGATTCGATTGTCAGACGAGCGGGGTCAGATCAGATCAAAGCCCGCGCGGTTGTTGCGCTTCACGAACTGGGCGGCTTCCGCGATGTTCGTGGACTTCATGTTCGGACCGTCCCAATCCATCTTCCGGCCGACGCCCACGCGCATGGCGATGCAGCCGAGCAGGATGATTTCGGTGAGGTAGGCGGCGATGTCGAAGTTGGAGTAGCCGGGGGTGCCTTCGCGCATCATCCGGAACCACTCGTTCTTCATCTTCTCATCGTCTCCGCCCGGGCCGGGGGCGCGGGGGATGCTCTGCGGCACGGCCTTGACGGCCTCGTGGTTGTCGCCGCCCTTGAATTTGGCGTCCTCGGTGAGTTTGACGTAGAACTGCGAGCCGTAGTCGTCGGGCGAGAAGACCTGGCCCTTGTCGCCGATGATGAGGGCGCCGCTGCCGGGAAGGCGCCCGTTTTCGCTCTTGACCACGAGGATGTCCTTGGTCAGTTCGGGCTTGGGACGGAACGTGCTCGGGTCGCCGGGATTGCCGTCGTACCACCAGAACTTGAGCGGCGGCAGGCCTTCGCGCTCGGGGAACTCAAAGCGGATGCGCGAGGTCTTGGGGAAGGTCTCGGGGAACATCTGCGAGGTGGCCTCGCACTCGACCACGTTCGGATAGCCGAGCTTGAGAGCGCGGAAGGGCATGTTGACGGTGTGGCAGGCCATATCGCCCAGGGCCCCGGTGCCGAAGTCGAACCAGCCGCGCCAGTTGAAGCCGTGATAGACGCCCTTCTTGAACGGGCGTTGGGCGGCCGGGCCGAGCCAGAGGTCCCAGTCGAGCGTCGGCGGCACCGGGTCCTCGCCGGCCGGACGGGGGATGCCCTGCGGCCAGATGGGGCGGTTGGACCAGACGTGCAGTTCCAGCGGGTTGCCGATGATGCCGGCCTGGATGACCTCGACAGCGCGGCGCAGGCCGTTGCCGGCGCTGCCCTGGTTGCCCATCTGGGTGGCGACCTTCATATCCTTGGCGAGTTTGCGCAGAGTGCGGGCCTCGTACACCGTCTGGGTGAAGGGCTTCTGGCAGTAGACGTGCTTGCCCAGTTTCATCGCCGTGCCGGCGACGATGCCGTGGCAATGGTCGGGGGTGGAAACGGTGACGGCGTCGATGCTCTTGGCCATCTCGTCGAACATCTTGCGGAAATCGCGATAGAGCTTGGCTTTGGGGAACTTCTGGGCCTTCTTGTTCAGGGTGTTCTCATCGACGTCGCAGAGGGCGACGATCTCAGCGCCTGGGCGGCTGGCGACCTGGTCGACATCGCTATCGCCCTTGCCGCCGCAGCCGACAGACGCGACGCGAATCTTGTCGTTGGCCCCGCTGACCTGCGCCGTGATCACGTGCGGGAAGGCGATCGTCGCGGCCGCGGTGATCGCGCTGGCCCGCAGAATGTCGCGGCGCGAGGCGCCGGCCGGTGGAACGATCGTACTGTTCTTCGTGGATTCCGATGCCATGGGGATGCTCCTCAGCTTGTTGGAAAATCAATGCGCTGCATCAACTTGATGCCCGGTACATTCTCTATGTACCGCGCCGTGAGTCAAATGTGGAAGGCCGTTCGGCGTTTGTAGCACCGGCTTCAGCCGGATGTTCGGAGTACCGGCTTCAGCGCTTCAGCCGGTCTGAGGAAAGCTGAAACCGGCTGAAGCCGGTACTACGAGCGGTCGGTACTCCAAACGGCCGGTACTCCGAACAGGATTGCGGGTAGGATGTGCTGCATGGCGGACATGGAAACACCGCGGGGCGAGCGTGGCGATTGCCCCAACAACCGTCCGGTTAACCTGGACTACGCGACACCCCAGGGCAAACAACACGACTGGCGAGCCACCCTCCGCCGGCTCGGCCCGGCGGGTTTCCTGGCCGTCCTCTCGATGACCCTGCCAGCGCTTGGCCTGGTCGTGGTCATCGGCACGCTCAAACACTCCGCGCCCTGGCTCAAATCACACGGCGCACTCGGCGTGCTGACCTACGTCACCCTCTACTGGCCGCTCGGCGGCTTCGCCATCGTGCCCACGCAATCGTACTCGGCGCTGGCCGGCTGGGCCTACGGACCCTGGATCGGCACGCCGTTGGCGCTGTGCGCCTTCACAGGCGCGGCCGTCGTGGGATACTTCTTTGCATGGTACGTCTGCGGCGACCGCGTCACCCAAGTGATCGAGGAGCAGGTCAAGTGGCGGGCCGTCTACCGCGCGCTCATCGGCCGGGGATTCTGGCGGACGCTCGGGATCGTGACTCTCCTGCGCATTCCGCCCAGCTCGCCCTTCTCGCTCACCAACTACGTGATGGCCGCCGCCCGAGTACCGCTGGGCCCGTACGTTCTGGGCACGTTCGTTGGCCTGGCGCCGCGCACGACGGCGGTGGTGGTCACCTTCAGCGGGCTGAAGAAGTTCGACCTGCACCATCCGGAGAAGAGCATTTACATGGGCCTGTGGGTGGTGGTGACGGTCGTTGTGGTGCTCGTCATCGCCCGGATCGCCCAGAAAGCGCTGCACAACATCACCAGCGAGCCGCGTCAATAGTTCCTGCTCCGATACCAACATGGGTCGGGGAAGCCGTTGGACACGGGCCCGAAGTAATTTTCCGATTTCAGGCAGAGCGAGTGTTGGGGTGGCATGGGCAAGTACGCTTGCCCGTGCGGCACCACGGGCAAGTGTACTTGCCCATGCCACCCGATCAGCGCCCATCGCCCGTTTGCCGCAGGCGACCGGGTGGCCTATCGTTATCTGTCAACCACAAAGGACAATTCCCGATGAATCGAACGACAATTGCGGCGGTGGTGTTGGCTCTGGGGTGTATGATGACGGTCTGCATGACGGCGAACGTCGGTGCGGCGGAGCGTACGGGGGTGGTGACGATCAGGGGTAACGCCCTGACCCTCGTCGGCGCGGAGCTGAAGGCTGGCGACGAGGCGCCGGCGTTCACGGCCGTCGCCAACGATATGTCGACGTTTACATTCAAGCCCAAGTCGGGCAAGGTGACGATCATCGCGGCCGTGCCCTCGGTTGATACGCCGGTTTGCAGCACCGAGACCAAACGGTTTAACGAAGAAGCATCCAAACTCGGCGACGACGTGGCCATCCTGACGATCAGCATGGACCTGCCCTTTGCCCAGAAACGCTGGTGCGCGGCCGAGGGCGTGAAGAACCTGCAGACGATTTCCGACTACCGCGACCGGGCGTTCGGCGAAGCCTACGGGGTGAAGATCAAGGAGAGCGGGCTGCTGGCGCGGTCGGTGTTCGTCGTGGATAAGCAAGGGAAGGTCGTCTACCAGCAGACGGTGGCGGAACTGACCAGGGAGCCCGATTACGAGGCGGCACTGGCGGCAGCGAAAAAGGCGGCGGGTTTGTAGTACCGCCTTTAGGCGGCTTTTCAAGCCGCCCGAGGGCGGTACTACGAGCAGACCGCCTGAAAGGCGGGACTACAAACAAAAAAGCTCGTGGACGCAAGCGTCCGCGAGCTCAAGAATACAAATGTCCGCCGATGCCGTGTGGAGCGTGTTTAGCCAAACCCATTTAGAAGGTGGGTGTTCTACCGGCCGGAAGGTTTCTCCCGGTTGCTGCGTATCATTCGCTTCCCGTCTGGCTCATCCCGCTAGCGGGTGGCAACTGCAGGCGTGCGGCCGATACGCGGCGAACCCCATGGGTTGCTTATCGGTTTAGCCAAATAATCTGCTCCAATCTCGTACACGGCAGATCACTCGTACTGCTCAACTATATCGGCGCTTTCCGCTCCGGGCAAGAAATAAATTGAGAATTGAACAGGCCGCGAAAGCGGCCGAAAAACCGCGGATTTCCGCTGAAGAATCGGACCGCAGAAAACCGAGTTGGGGAAGCTGCAATTTGTGGTTTGGAACGGGTGTGCCCATAGATTCGGGAGGGCCGTGCTCCTGCACGGCCGGGACCGCGATCGAATATCGCGGCTACAGACGGCCGCAGAGGACTGCGGCCCTCCCCGGAAGATGGTCACGTCCATCAGAACGGCGGCTCTTCGCCGCGCTTCCACCAGTCGGACTTGTCGGATTGTTTGCCGGGCTTCTCGCTGCTCTCGTCGACTCCGCCGCCGTCGCCGAAGAGGTCGGGTTCCTCCTCGCCGCCGCCGACGTTGGCGCCGCGCACGGCCTGCGCCAGCGACAGCGCGAACAGCGGCGAAAACACCCGCAGCGCCGCCAGGTCCTCTTCGCTGAAGGGGGCCTGCTTGTCGCGGAAGAGCAGCAGCACGCCCAGCGTCTCGCCGAGGTAGGTGCAGGTGGTCGCGATGACGTCCTGCGAGGAAAGATGTTTCGCCTCGACGGGGTTGAGATGGGCCTTGGTCTCGGGCTCGCGCAGCCGCAGGAAGCCCCGGCGGACGGCCATCTTCAGCAGATTGTTCTGCAGGGCCTCGATCAGGTCGTTCTCGGCCGCCGTCGTGTACTTCATGTAGGCGCCGAGCTGCAACTGCTGTTCGGCGGTGGTGAGCCAGATGCCGATGTTGCAGTAGCCGAGCTGGCGCAGCAGCCAGTCCATGGAGTGGCAGAGGAGCTGTTCGAGCGTCTTGCAGCCCGAGATGAACTGTTTGTAGCTTTCCTGAAGGCGCACGCCGTCCATCTGCCGGGAGACCTGGGTGTAGGCCCCGACCAGGTCGTTGCACAGCAGGTCCACCTTCTTGCTGACCATCTTGCGGGCGGCGTTGAGCCGCTTGACCGCGTCCTTGAGCTTGCGCAGGCGCACCTCCCGGTGTACGGTGCTGCGCTGGCGGCCCATCGCCAGGCGGACGCGCTCGACCAGCTCGGCCGCGGAAAAGGGCTTGGCGACGTAGTCCATCGCCCCGCCGCGAAACGCCGTCACCGCGCCGTCGGCGGAGTTGACCCCGCTGACGATCAGGGCGCCGGCCCGCGGCTGGAGACGCTGCAGGTCGCGCATCAGCGACATGCCGCTGCCGTCGGGAAGCATCAGGTCGGTCACCAGCAAGTCCACCTTGCGGTCCCGGATCAGCGCCCGGGCCTCGCGGGCGTTGGCGGCCACCAGCACCTCGATGCCGTCCTCGCGCCCCAGGCTGTCGCGGACGAGCTCGACCAGGTCGGGCGCATCGTCAACGAACAGTATCTGGGCGCATTGTGAAATTGCGTTGGTATCCTTCACTGCGGACATAGCACCTCTCCACTCTCCCGGCCGGCGCGATCCGTTCAGCTTTGTGCGGCCTTGCGGGGCCTGGCCGGCTCGCCTACATCAGCCCTCGGGGCGGCCGGCAGCAGAATGATCGCTCGCGTACCCTCCTGGGGTTTGCTTTCCAGTCGTATGGTTCCGCCGCTGGATTCGATCCAGCGAAGCGCCTTGGCAAGCCCCATCCCGCGCCGGCGCCCGGCGGACAGGCCGCTGAAGAACGGATCGAACGCCCGCCGCAGGACTTCGCCGTCCATGCCGCAGCCGTTGTCCGCCACGCTCAGCGCCACCCTCGACGAGAACACGTCGTACGCCGCGCAGATGACGATCTTGCCAACAGCTTCATCGGTTGCCTGAAGGGCATTGTGAAGAACTTCCACGAGCGCCAGCCGCGTTTGCTCCTGGTCCACCAGCACCGGCGGCACCTCCGCCATGGTCAGCTCGATCTTCCGCGTGTAGCCCGAATCGCGGTTCCTGGCCTCATGAACCGCCCGGTCGATAAGATCCGCCACCTCGACCTTCACCGCCTGCGGCGGGGACGGCTTGGCGAAGTCCATCAGGTCGGTGATGATCTGCGACAGCCGGTGCGCCTGGTCGAAAATGAGCTGCGCCGACTGCTTGAGCTTCGCGTCCTCCAGCGACCCGGCCAGCAACTGGGCACGTCCGGATATGACCGCCAGCGGATTGTTCATCTCATGCGCCGCCCCGGCCGCCAGTTCGCCGACCGCCGCGACCGAACGTGTGCGCACCAGTTCCGCTTGCGCGCCCTGCAAGCGCCGGTTGGCTTCGGCGAGCTGCTCGGCCAGCGTGTGCGCCTCCTCGCGGAACTGGCTGGTGCGCAGGGCCAGGCTCCAGCCCGCGGCCAGCGCCGCCAGTTCCGGCGCCTGCGGACTGAGCCGCTGCGCTTCGCCGGGGGCGCTGCCCCAGACGATGCCGCCCACGCAGATGCCCTCGGCCTCGAGGGCGATCCAGAAACGCTGCTCGCCGCAGAGCATCGGGGAGACGCGAGACATCAGCCATTCCAGGTGATCGCCCGCCGGCAGCACCGGGCCTTCGCCGGCCATCGGCTTGGCCAGCCGCGACGGGCAATCGACCACGCTGGTGTCGCTGACTTCACCGGCGGCGCCGACGACGACAAGCTCCGCGTATGCCTGCGCCGGGCGCGTCGAGAAGACCACCAGCGGGGCCGCCCCGATCACATCCTGCGCGGTCTGCCCGATCGCCTGCAACACCAGCGACGACGGCGCATCCGGGCGCAGCTCGCCCTGGAAACGCGACAGGGCCTCGAAATACTTGGCCCGGCTGGCGAGTTTGCGGTTGCGTGCGGCCAGTTGTTCGCCGATCCGCCCCAGTTCCTGGTTGGCCTGCGACAACGCCGAAAGGTAGATTTCGCCGGTGGTGGCGTGCCCCAGGCCCAGGGCGTCGGCGCGTTCTTCGATGCGCTTGATCAGGCTCTTGCGCGCTGCTTCGATCGCCGAGTCGGTCACGCCGGTCACCTGCTGCAGCGCCGCGCGGATCACGTGGAAGGTGTAGTTGCCGCTGTGGCCAATGTGCTGTTCCCGCACCAGGTTGTCGGCCAGGGTGATGAGGTTGACCATGCGGCCGGAAAGCACGCCGGCCGGCAGCGAATCGGGATTCTGCCCGTGCAGCCAGATGCAGTCGCGGATCGACGCGGGCAACTGCCAGCGCTCGGCGAGGCGCTTGCCGACCACCATGTGGTCCAGACCGATGACCGTCCGCTCGACGTCGGCGACGTTGCCGCGGAGCAGTTCGGCGGCCTCGATGACGCGTTCGTAGCTTTTGGGGAGGATGGCGTCCAGGGCAATCTTGCCGATGTCGTGGAGCAGGCCGCAGACGAAGGCCTCGGCCGGCTCGATGCCCGTCACGGATTCGGCCAGGAGTTCGGCGGCGCAGGCCACGGCAATGGAGTGCTTCCAGAATTCCTCGCGATCGAAGCGGGCTCGCGGGGCGGTGGGATCGGGCGGAAAGATGGCGAACGCCGACAGGGCCAGAACGGCCGAGCGGACCGCCTCGAAACCGAGCAGGACCACGGCCCGGTCCACGGTGACGACTTCGCCGCGGATGCCCAGATCGGCCCGGCGGACGAGTTTGAGGACCTTGGTGGTGAGGGACGGGTCGCCCTTGATGAGATTGATGACCTCGCCGGCGCAGGATTCGTTGCGCCCGGTCACTTCCAGCACCTTGACCGCGACCGACGGAAGCGTCGGCAACTGCTGGAGCTGCTGGAGGATCAGCTCGACGCGCTTTTCCTTCAGGTCTGACACGGCTTCACACCCCCGCTTCGATTTCGAGGAGCTGCACGATGCGTTCGATGATCTTCTCGATATTGAAAGGTTTCTTCACGAACTCGTCGGCGCCGGACTTGAGAAGGTCGTTGATCTCTTCCTGGTTGACCACGCCGGAGACGATGACGATCTTGATCTGCTCGAAGGTGGGGTTCTGGCGCAGCGTCTTGCAGACGATGTTGCCGTTGATGTCGGGCAGCATGTAGTCGAGGATGATGAGGTCCGGGCCGAACTCCTGGGTCAGGATCCCGGCGTCATAGCCGGACATGGCGGTCTTCACCTCGAACCGGCCGTCGCGCTCCAGCACGTCCACGAACAACTCGATGATTTCCGGATCGTCATCCACGACCAGTATCTTCCGGCGCCCGCTGTCCAGGGCGTCGATGGGAATGCCGTTCTCCTTCATGAAATGGACGAGCGCCTCGCGCGGAATGCGCCGAAAGCGGCTCCCCGGCACGCGGAACCCCTTGAGCCGCCCGCTGTCGAAACAGCGGATGATGGTCTGCTGCGAGACCTTGCAGATCTCCGCAGCTTCACCGGTGGTAAATACGGTCTTCATATCTCACCCTTCATTGCGAACCGGCGAGTTCGTCACGACAGATGGGCCAGCGCCATCGGGCGAATTTGCCCATCTTTCCTAAACAACCATCGGTGCTCGCGCGGACGCACTTGAGGGACGGCTTGGAACCTGCCTATTCTACACGGACGGCGCCCGTTTTCAGCAAGTTACAGAATAAGAATCGGTGGATTATCGGACCACCCATCTTGCCCATGCGTCCCAAACGCAAAGCGTGACCACAAATCCGGGAGGGCCGTGCTTCTGCACGGCCGGAACCGCGATCGGCGATCGCGGCTACAGACGGCCGCAGAGGACTGCGGCCCTCCCGGATTTCTGGTCACGCCCCAAACGCAAACCGCCATCACGGACGTGGCGCGTGGGTGTCGGCAGACGAGCGACCGTCCGCTGGCCGGGACGTGGGTGCCGTTCGATCCGGCTCCAGTGAGAACAGTGTCCGGCGCAGCCGAAGCAGGTCGGCCGCGCTGCGATTCTGCTCCGCGTCGCGAACGGTCGCCTGGGTGTCGAACAACGCAAACGCGTCGAGTTTCAACGGTGGCGCTGCACGACCCAGGACAAACCGCGGCTCGGTCTCGGCCGGCGACGACTCGCCCCTGCTTGCCAGAAGGGCCGCAATGTTCTCCGGGCGCTGGATCGGCGCGATATGGAACCCGCACTTCGCATAGATGTCCATCGACTCGTCAAGCAGCCGCAACGCTTCGTCGTACTCGCCCTGGCGCATCAGGCACTCTCCGCTGAGCCCGAGAAACGCGGCGATGTCGGGCGTGCTGGCCCCGGCGAACTCGCGCTGGACGTCCGTCGCCCGCCGGAACTCGCGCGCGGCGTCGCCCCAGCGGTTCAGGCTCATGTATCCCCGCCCCAAGGCCGCGCGGACTGAAGCCTCGGACGCGGGCGAACCGCTCAGCCGCCCGTCATTGGCCCGCGTCGCAATGAAATCCAGCACCTCGCGCGGCATCGTCCGGCCATCATCCTGATCCGGCACCAGCAGGCTGTACACCGCCCGCTGGGCGGCCAGCAACTCCTCCATTCTCTTGCGGGCCTTCTCGGCATTGGCTTCGGCGATGATGCGCTGCTCGTCGGCGCGATGTCTCTCCGCCGCCTCCGCCCGCGCGCTCTGCCGCGCGCGGACCAGACCCACACCCGCCGCCGCCAGACCCGCCGCCAGAGCCGCAAAGACCACAACAACCGTAACCAGCACCCGCCGGTTGCGCCGGGCGAACTTGCGCAGCCGGTAGAACCCGGTCGGCGGACCCGCGGTCACCGGTTCCACGGACAGATATCTGAGAATGTCGGCCGCCAGCGCCTCCGCCGTGCCGTAGCGGCGGTCGCGGTCCTTCTCCATGGCCTTCATGACGATCCAGTCCAGGTCGCCGCGGATCTCCTGCACCCGCCTGCGGGTCTCGCTGGACGCGGCCGACTCCGCCAGCCGCACGCTGGGCGGCGGAGGGTCGACCTCGCGGATGATTCGCCGCGTTTCCTCGCAGGTGGCCGACCGCAGGCGCTCGGGGTCAAAAGGGGACGCATCGGCCAGCAGTTCGTACAACAGCGCGCCGAGCGAATAGATGTCGCAGCGCGTATCCAGATCGGCGTGCGCGCCGCGCGCCTGTTCGGGGCTCATGTACGGCAGCGTGCCCAGGAAATAGGGCTGTTCCGTGGTCTGGCCGCCGCTGTCGCCCGATGCGTGCAATGCCTTGGCGATGCCGAAGTCGATGACCTTGGGCATGGGCTGCCCATCCTGCATCGTCACCAGCACGTTGGCCGGCTTCAGGTCGCGGTGGATGACGCTCTTCTGGTGGGCATGCTGGACCGCGTTGCACACGGCCGCGAACAGCGACAGGCGCCGGCGGATGCCCAGGCGATGGCCGCGGCAGTAGCTGGTGATGGGCTCGCCCTCGACCAGTTCCATCACGAAATAGGAACGCCCCTGCGCGGTTGTTCCCGCATCCAAAACGCGGGCGATGTTGGCGTGGGCCATCAGCGCCAGGGTCTGTCGTTCGCGGGCAAACCGGGCGATGACCTGCCGGGTGTCCATGCCCGCCTTGATGACCTTCAGCGCGACCTTGCGGTGCAGCGGTTCGTGCTGCTCGGCCTCATAAACCGTGCCGTAGCCGCCCTCGCCGATGAGGCGCAGGAGCGTGTACGGCCCGACGCGCGAGCCGACGGCCGCCACATCCGGGAAGAGCCGATCCACGGGCACCGTCGGGTCGGCGAGAAACTGCCCGGCGCGGTCGTGCGCGACCAGCAGGCTTTCCACCGCGGCGCGCAGTTCCGGCTCATCGCCGCAGACCCGGTCCAGCAACTCCTCGCGGGCCGGAACGGGCGATTCAATCACCCGGTCGAACAGTTCGCGGATTCGGTTCTGAGTCATGTGCCATCCTCCGGATCGCGGCTACAGGTCCGCCAGCCGGCGAAACAGCCACGCCCGTGCATACGTCCATTCGCGATCGACCGTGCGTGGCGACATCTCCAGCGCCTCGGCCGTCTCGTCGATGCTCAGCCCGCAATAGAACCGCTGCCGGACCACCGCGGCCGCCTGCGGGGCCTCCTCTTCAAGGCGCCCAATCGCCTCGTCCAACGCCAAGATTTGCCCGGAATCAGGCGACCCGGCCAGATCGAGCACATTGGAGATCGGCTCGCGTTGGCCCTGCGGCGCCCGCTTCAGCCTCCCTTTCCCGCGGGCGTGCTCGATGAGGATCCGCTGCATGGCGACGGCCGCGGCCCGGAAGAAGTGCCCGCGGTCCGCAAACCGCCGATCCGCGCCGTGCGCGAGCTTCAGGTATGCCTCGTGGACCAGCGCCGTCGTCTGCAACGTGTGCCCGGCCCCTTCCCGCGCCATGCGGCGGCGGGCCATGGCGCGCAGCTCCTCATAGACCGCCGGCAGAAGCTCGGAAGCTCCCAGCGCCCCGGTAGCCGCGATCTTCGCCGCCGGCGCGGGGCTCGTGTTGTCGCTGGGTGTGTCCAAGGATCGCATATGTCGTGGACCGGCATCGCCGGCCGCAAGGGCATTCTACCCGCCGCGAAGCTGGCCACGGAGGGAAATGCGCCGGAATCGTGGCGTCCGTTCGGAGCTTGCAGCGCTTGATGGGGTGTGGACGCCGCAGGCGCGGCGTGACCATTCTTCTGGGAGGGCCGCAGTCCGCTGCGGCCGTCTGTAGCCGCGATCGCTGATCGCGGCCCCGGTCGTGCCGAAGCACGACCCTCCCGGACTTGTGGCCACGCCCTGCAGACGCGGGTGTTGGCGCCTGCGTCCGGCCCCATCCGTTGCGAAAGGAAATCTCATGAACTACCGATGTGTCCTGTCATGGTTGCTGTTGGTGCTGCCTGGCCTGGCCCCGCTCGCCCGCGCCGACGATCCCGTTCGCGTCGCCGTCTGCAACGTGGGCAAAGTCTTCGAGCAACTCGACGAGCGGAAGGCCCAGTCCGAGCGCTTCCAGGCCGAGCGGGACGGCTTCCGCGTGCAATTGCAGCGCCGCCAGGCGGAGATCAAGGATATCCAGGAGCAGTTGAACAATCTCAAGCCGGATTCGCCGGCCTACAACGAAAAGACCCAGCTTCTGATGCAGAAGGTCGTTGACATGGAGGTGTGGGCCCGGCTCCAGGAGGCCGAACAGGCGCGAAAAGAGAAGGAGGCGATCAAGCGGATCTACGACAAGATCGCCGCCGCCTGTCAGGTGGTGGCCGAGCAGAAGAAACTCGATCTGGTGCTCGCCGAGCACAAGCCCGAGATCCCCAACCCATCCGATCCCAAGATCAGTCCCGACCAGGTTCGCCTGGCGCTGAGCCAGACCAACGTTCTCTACAAGAACGACAAGGCGGACGTCACCCAGGCCGTGATCCTGCAGCTCAACCAGGATTACCTCAAGGGTCCAACGGGATCGGGGAAATAGCCGAGGGTCTGCCCGTCTTCTTTGGCAAAGGTAGGGCGGTTTCGCCGAAACCGCCGCTGTGGGGCATACACGGACGGCTCGGCGAGCGCTCGGCGAGCCGTCCCTACCCCCGCCGATTTCGCAGCATTTGCCAAAGAAGACGGGCACACCCAATGGCCGGGAACACACAGATTGCCCAGAGCCATTGCCCAGGCGACGTTCCCGTCGCCCTCGGCCGTCCCCTGCCCGGCCGACACCCCCCACGTCCAACTGCAATTTTCGCAATCCTCTTGTAATTGATGCGGCAACCAACCTATGATTCGCTCACAAATCAAGAGTGAGGGAACGAACCTTTCCCTCAGCGTCTTTTCAGAACGTACGTGCTGCAGTGACGCACTCGCGAGATAGTTGCTCCATCGCTTGTTGCGCCGAAATCTTCTCGGAGCACACTTTGGAGGCACTAGACATGAAATCCCGCAATCTGTTATTCGGCGCAGCGCTCACGCTTTTTTCGTTCAGCCCTGCTCGCGCCGCACCTGTTATCTTCGGCAGCCTGGGCAACTTCGATTGCATTAACGACACGGGTTCTCCCGCGCACGGCTTTGAAATCGAACTCGACGGGTGTGATAAGACCCAAGTCTACTCCACTTTCGGTGCCCCCTACAACCGTTACGGCACGCCGAATATACGTACCGTCAATGGCAATACCTACGTGGACTGGCAGAGCATTTACAACACAGCTACTTCGACATGGGCGGCAACCACAACCTACACTGGTGCTCCCGGCGCCGCGAACATGTCTGCCGGGACGGGCGGTCACTCGCTTTACATTAACAGCGGTTACCCTGGCTTTACCGGCCCCAATAATTCGGTGCCGGGCGACCACTTCGGCGTCGCTTTGAGCACTACCCCGACCAATACGATCTACCACTGGATGATCGAAGATCCTTCGAAGCCCGGGACTCTCAAGCTGGCCGGTACCAACGTGATGGTTCCCGCACCGGTCTTCCAGCCGGTTCCGGCCAATCCGGCCCAGATTCAGGTGGTGGTGCCGGCGCCGCCGGCCCCGCCGCCGGAGGTTATTCCGCAGTGGAGCGACGCAATTTGGGCGAAAGTTTACACCACCGTCACCCAGAACGCGGACCCCGTCGATCTGAGTCAACTCGTTCTGGGTAATCCGGCCGTGCCCGGCGAAACTGAAACGGAAATCTCCTGGACGCTCCTGCAAACGCCGCCGATCGGCGTTAACGGCGGTAACCCGGAGGTCATCGAGCCGGCTGACCCGGCGGGCGCTAATGAATCGGTGACGCGTCGCTTCGAGTTTTACACGTATATCGGCGGGTACGTCACGGAGGACCACCAGGCGTCGTTTGATACCCCGACCAAGCCCGATGGCTCCACAAATGTCGGTGACTTCCTGGGAAATCAGAACGTCGCGGCCAATTTCGCCGCGGTTCCCGAACCCGGCACCATCACCCTGCTCAGTATCGGCCTGGCCGGCATCGCGTGGTGCCGCCCGCGGCGGAGAAAAGCCGCTGCCGCGTAACGCGGCTGCTCCAACGCGGCTCAAATCCCGCGGCGGTGGAACGTGTTTGGGTGGCATGGGCAAGTGCTCTTGCCCGTGTCTTGGACCGCCAGATGACTTGAGCCGCGCAGGACTACGAGCCTCTCGATCGCCCGGTGGGCGATGGTGAGACCGAAGATGCCCGTGATCGTCGGCAGGCTGCCGAGCGGGCGACGGGCTCGCCCGCGTTGCAGCGTGGGCACGCCGGAGTCGAGGGACGCGGCAGTTGCCGGCCCAGTTGTCTCGCCCGGCGGTTCGACGGAATGCACACATTCGAAATCAACCGAAACGCCCCGGCGGCGAAGCGCCTTGCGGACACGCGTGGCCAGCCGGCAGGTAGTGATGTCGCGAAGCAGACTGATTCGCACGCCCAGCGGATCAGTCCGCATGGCCGCGCCCATGCTCGATATCACCGGCACGCCGCGCTGCCGGCAGGCGGCCAGTAGTTCTACCTTGGGGCGGAAAGAGTCGATGGCGTCGATCACCAGATCCAGCGGCGGCGCCACCACCTGCGGAATGGTCTCGACGTGGAGAAACAGATCCAGCGGCTGCACGTCACAATCCGGGTTGATGTCGCGGACCCGCGCGGCGGCGAGATCGACCTTCTTGCGCCCGACCGTCGAGTGCAGCGCCAGCAGTTGCCGGTTGATGTTGCTCGCATTGACGACGTCAAAATCGACCAGCCGCAGGTGCCCCACGCCCGCACGCGCCAGGGCCTCGGTGGCATGGGACCCGACCGCGCCCAGGCCGATGACCGCCACGCGCGCCGCCGCCAGCCGAGCCAGCGCTGCCTGGCCCAGCAGCAATGCCACGCGCTGAAACTGCTCGGGGATCATGGCAACAGGCTCCCGAAAAGACGGCGGGCGTTGGCGAACACGGCGGCCGCCAGTTCATCCGGCGATTGCCCGCGAAGCTGGGCGATGCCGCGGAGAATCCGCGGCAGGTTGGCCGGGTGGTTGCGGTCCTCGTTGTCATGGCGATGGACGGTGGCGCGATACTCCGGCGGCGGGAGCATGTCCGGGGCATCCGTCTCCACCAGCAGCCGATCCAGCGGCACGGCCACCGCGGCCGCGCGGGCGGCGTGGCGCCTGGCCTCGAATATGTTGCCCGCGAACGAGAGGTAAGCGTTGTGACGCACGAGGGGCTCGATGAGTTCGACCGGCCCGCCGTACGCGTGGATGAGTATGCCGGCCGGCAGGGGCGGCTGCGCCTTCAGGAGATCCATGAGCCAGCCCCAGGCGCGCAGGCAGTGGATCATCGCCGGGCGATGGAGCTTGCGAGCCAGGTCGAGCTGCGCCAGGAACACCTCCTGCTGCAGCGCCTCGTCGCGCGGCTCGATCCAGCGGTCGATGCCGATCTCGCCGACCGCCGAGGGTTGCTGCCGGAGCCGATGTTCGAGCTGATCGAGCCAGTCGCCAGTGCCGCCGGTGTCCTCACCGGCGGAATCCGGGACAGTGGACTCCGCCGGTGGCGCCGGCGGCACCGAATTGACAAACCACGGATGCACCCCGAAGCAGGGAATCACCCCGGCGTGATCCCGGGCGATCTGCGAAACCCGCTCCCAATCGCCCGGGCCGGTGGAATTGACGACAAAGTGACAGACGCCCGCGGCCCGCGCCGCCGCGAGGATGGCCGCCAGGTCATCCTCGAACGCCGGGTCGGCCAGGTGAAGATGGGCGTCGATCAGGGGCACCGCGGCTCTGCCGACGAGGCGTCGGCACCACTGGGTTACGGCTTGGCCTTCTTGATCGTCAGCGACGCATACTCGGGCATCGGGCCCACGAGCGGGGTCACGTAGTCGACGAACGCCTTGGTGACGAACATGCCGTCGCTGGTGATGTACTTCTTGTCCATCGGCTTGGCCTCGACGGCGACTTCCTTGAGCGGGATCGTGCCAAAGCCCGACTTGTATGGCTGGCCGGGCTTGGACAGGCGGGTGATGGTCACCATCACGCCGGATGTGCCCTGCGACGCCAGGCGCACCGCCTCGCGGCCGCAGTTGTAGGCTTCGTCGAGGTCGAGCTTGACGCAGCGGTCGGAGGCGCACATCTGCAGCGACTCCACGATCTGGGCCTCGCCGCGCCACTTGAGTTCATCCCGCAGCAGTTCGTGCAGCACCAGGCCGGCGCACTTGCCGCCCTTGTTGCCGAATTCGAGGTTGCCATGGGAATCGCGCACGTTCGCCTGGGCCACGGGCGAGCCATCGCTGTAGGTGATGCCCTCGCCGCAGCAGATGGAGACCCAGCCGTATTTCTCCTTGGCGGCCTGGGCGGCCAAGAGGAAGTCTTCCTTTTTGAACGGGGCCTCGGGCATGAGAATGATGTGCGGCGGATCCTCGGGCTTGCGCTTGCCCGCGACGGAGGCGGCCGGCAGCCAGCCGGCGCTGCGCCCGACGGTCTGGAAGATGGTGTAGGGATCGACCCGCTGCATGTCGCGGGCGAGGCGCCCGCCCTGCTGCACGGACAGCGCCACATAGCGTGCGGCCGAGGGATAGCCGGGCGTGTGGTCGGTGCCGAACAGGTCGTTGTCCACCGTCTTGCAGACACCGACGCCGATCATGTCGTAGCCGATCGTCGCGGCGTATTCGGTGACGCGGTGGATGGTGTCCATCGTGTCGTTGCCGCCGATCAGGAAGAAGTAGCGGATGTTGTATTTCTTGAGCTGCGGCAGGATGCGCTCGAGGTCCTCGTCGGTGCCTTTCTTGAGCTTGTAGCGTGAGGAGCCCAGCGCGCTGGACGGCGTGCTGCGCAGCAGCTTGAGCGTGGCCGGCGATTCCTTGCCCAGGTCGAGCAGGAAATCGTCGAACATGCACTCGATCCCGAAGCGCATGCCGAAAATGCGGTCGATGCACTTGGACTTCAGAGCCGCGTCAACGACGCCGACCATGGAGGAGTTGATGACCGTGGTCGGCCCGCCGGACTGGCCTACGATAGCGTTGCCTTTGAGCATGGTTCTATTGCTCTCCTTCGCGCGAATTAATGGGTGAACGAGTGTCCGTAAACAGGGGGCGGATATTAAGGCAACGGAGATTGTGCTGCAAGCGAGGGGGGAGCGGGGGAGCGGGGTCGGGTTCAAGAGTTCAAGGGTTGGGGAGCAAGGGGCGAGAAAAAAGTTGGAATTGGGGGAGGCTGGGCAATCGCATGTGCGGAAGAAGTGCCGCCAATGCCCTCACTGGCGATGTTTGGCGTTGTATCAATGCCCCTGGATTCCGCCGGTGAGGGCACCGGCGGCACCACATGCGATTACGCTGGGGCAACGGGCATGCTGGCAGGCTGGCAGGGCGGGTGGTGGCGAGGACGCGGAAATGAGGTAAGCTACCTCGCCGCAGGATAAGAAGGAACGGGTGGCGTGGCGGTGCTGTCGGTGCTGTCGGCGATGCGACCGGGGGAAGAAGGCGGAAGAACGCCAGGAGAGTAGCTTATGACCCCAGCGTATGATGCTCAGTCTGTTCCGGCGCACCCAACGGCAGGTGGGCCAGGGGCGTGGGCTGTGCGAATGTGGTATCGATTCGTCACCTACCGCGAATCGAACGACGTTTTGTCGTTTGACGTTGACGTGATGGTTGAAGGGCCTGATATTGTGCTCGTGCCGACGGCTGAGGTCTGGCATCGTTCGGCCCCGACTTTCGTGCGTGATCGGCGCGACGAAGTCCTTGCCAGGCTCAAGGGCATCAAATGGAATCGCGAACTCGTGTGGGAGGAAACTGATGGGGCGAATTGCGGTACGCATGACCCGGCGACGAACACTATTCCTGGCAGCATTGAGTCCACTCCAGGAGGCCGATATCTCGAACAGCAGCACCTTTTCGACACAGGCAGTCTCGTGACTTTTGCGCAAGCCAGAACATTGTGGACGGGAGCCGAAGTAAAGTTCGCGTCTGAGGCGCGCGGTCGGGTGACCCTTTGTGTTAAGACTGCTCGCCCGAACAGCATGTTCAAGCTTGTTTCATTACCGAGGCTACAGAATAATCCCCGCGTCACTCTGGAATTCCGCTGAACAATCAAAGGGAGAGGCGAACCTATACAGTTCCCAGCCGGTTGGACGCCGGCGTTACGATCCGTGTCTTGTCCATGCGGGTGAACCACAGAGAGCACCGAGATATTTCTGGTTGTCGAGGCGGATTGGCGAAGTTGGCCCGTTCGTGGTCTTGCGCCTGTGAGGTCAATTCGCGAACTGTCGCTCGCTGTCCAAGTTGGTCTCTGTGGGCTCTGTGGTTCCATTGTCCGATTGCCGGGCGTTGTGCCGGGCGATGCACGCGGCATATACTACTGCCGCATCGAGGACGATCGACTGGAACCGGATGGCCGTGGGTGATCGCGCGGCCATCCAGCGGAGGAACCCTTATGCTGGACCTCGAAAAGGCCCTCGGAATATACATCGCCCCCGCCTCGCAGTCGGATGAGGACCGGCGCAAGCTCGTCTGGTCAATCCACCTGCAACTGGCCACGCTCGGCCTGCCCACCCCGGTCGAGGAGGACGAGCAGCGCTTCTTCCACGTCGCCCACGGCCTGCTCGACCGCTATCAGACGCAACGCCGCATGCTCGGCGGCCAGCGCTGCCCGGCCGACGCGCGCATCCAAGACTATCTCGCCCGGCATCTCGCCGACCTCGACCTGCCCGAGCCGCCGCGTCTGCCGGGGACGACCTTCGATCTGGTCAGCTATGGCATGGCCCGCGAATTGTCGCTGCCGGCCGATGGCGACGAGTTCATCAGCCCGCTGGTGCGCTCCTACCGCGTGAAGAACGGCGTCCTGCACAACCCCGCCAGCGACCGCCGCACCACCGCCGGCACGTTCCACATCGCCGAAGGCGGCCTGCCCATCCCCTGGGACAAGAAGGCCGTCCCCAAGCGCGTCTTCGCCGAACTGCTGCGCCGTGCCGTCAGCCCGCCGGAGGAGATGCTGGTCCTGCCCTTCACGTCCAACCTGCCCACGCCCGCCCGCGCCTGGGTTTCCCTACTGCTGCGCCCCGTCGTCTGCCCGGAAGTACCCGGCTACTGCCCCGAGAAGTCGATGGAGGTCCGCTTCTTCGCCCCGGGGAGCCTGGTCAGCAATCTCGATTTCGTCGAGTCCGTCTTCGGCAACGGCGGCGACCCGCAACTGGCCGAGAACGACGCCGGGCTGGACGTCGAGCACTGGAGCGGCCACACCGGCTGCGTCATTCTCGCGCCACATCTGTTGCGCTGCACCAAGAAGGAACTCGGCCTGCCGCAGTGGGAACAGGCGGGCGAGCGCCAGCGCCGCGACGGTATGTGCTGGAAGGACCGCAGCGAACTCTACAACGAAGGCAGCGCCTTCAAGATCACCTGCCGCACCCACGAGGGCGTCATCGTCACCATCATCGCCGACAACTATTTCGGCTACTGCAAGAAGGAAGTCAAAACCCAGATCAGCTACGCCGCCAACCTCATGGGCAACGTCGAGGAGGAACACTCGGGCGGGGCCATCGCCTACGCCAGCTACAGCATCGGCGAGGAGTTCGACGCCGCCAACCGCCGCTACAACGACCGCACGTTTGAGGACGTCGCCCGCGACTACGCCGCCTTCATCGACGTCCGCCCCGAAGGCTACGGCGTCGACCGCAAGTTCCCCGACCTCATCTACATCCGCGAGGATGCCCGCATCAGCATTCCCGCCCGCAAGGTGACGTGGAAGAAGGACGGCGCCGAACGCGAACTGCCGCTCTATCCGGGCAAGGTCTACATGACGCCTTCCGGCTACAAGGTGCGGATGGAAAAGCACCCGGGTGCGCCAAGCTGGCGGCTCATCGGCGTCATGGGCGAGGGCGTCTTCTGCCACAAACCCTGCACCGTTTCCGGCGGCGGCAAGAGCGAGATCAGCAAGTCCCTGGTCGACTACATGCTCTACGGCCCGATCTTCGTCTCCGACATGGAGAAGGACGTCGACATCGTCGACCAGGTCTTCAACCGGGACTACTCCACCCGCTGGAAGCCGGGCTCCAAGGAGAAACCCGACTACAGCAAACGATCCAGCCGGCCGGTGCTCAGCCCCGCGCGCTCGCTCGGCAGCGTCATCAAGCTGCTCACGCCTTCGCCGGAATACAAGGATTCCTACAACGCCTGGCTCAAATCCGTCCCCAATTACATCTGGCCGATCGTCTTCATCATCAAGCGCTTCGCCTCGCCCGAGTGGGGCGACAACTGGCGCGACCACTTCAGCGTGGACATCGTCAACGGCGTGCCCGGCCACGAGCTGAAATACCAGGGCCGCAAGCTCGTCGGCACCTACCTGCGCGTCGGCTTCCGCGACAACAAGGCATGGCGCACCTACAAGGCCCGCCAGGACTTCATCGCCGCCGCCAAGGTGCAGACCGAAGATGACATCACGGCATCGGTCGTGGTGCCCAAGCGCTTCCTGCAGAACCTCCATGAGTCGGAGCTTGACGGCATCAGCGTCAAATTCGTGGCCAACTGCGAATACCGCCTCTTCCAGCGCCCCGACGACGCGGTCGTCCGCGGCCTGGACCGCCAGACCGAGGCCGACTTCACCCAGGCCGGCAACTTCATCTCCAACTTCGAGCCTCTCACCCGCGAACAGGTGCGGCAGATGGCCGCCTATGCCACGGAACTGGAGGAGTTCACCCCGGCGATGAGGGACTTCCTGCGGAGCTTCGCCGAGGGCGGCGGGCGCTATGTCGTCTCCTCGGCCCAGCCGCGCCTGGTCGACGGCAAGCCCTCGAAGAACCCGCGCTATCTCCAGATCCGGCCCGATGTCTCCCGGCCGTTCGACCGCTACCTCGCCGAACGCGGCGTGCGCCTCTTCCGCGCCATCCCGCCCGACAAGCCCGTACACATCCCCGTGGTCGCCGTGCTCACCGGCCGGCGCAACAACCCCCCCGAGCCCGGCATCCGCCCGCTCGCCGTCTACAACCCCATCCACTACCAGGAACTCCCCGAACTCTTCATGGAGTTCATCTGCTCCCTGACCGGCAAGAGCCCCTCCACCACCGGCGCCGGCAGCGAAGGCGCTCTCACCAAGGGCCCCTTCAACGCCGTCCGCACCACCGCCGACCTCAACACCGCCCTGGTCAGCTTCATCCTCACCGGCCTCGGCGGTTTCTCGACGGCGGCCGGATATGTCGGGCCCAGGATCAAGGTCGAGCACGACATCAGCCTGCTCGTGCCCGAACTCTGGTGCCGCCTGACGGCCCAGGAGCAGAACCCCAAATGGCTCATTGAAAACGGTCTGCTGGAAAAGCTCGCCGACTTCGACCACAAGGGCGAGCGCATTCTCGCCAGCCGCCTTGGCTGGCGCATGACCTACAAGTTCGTGCAGATGTTCTTCGGCCGGATCTTCGACAACCCCGGCATGGTGCTCGAAGAAGAGATGCTCAAGCCCGAGAAGCAGGACCTCGACGCCTTCGTCGACGGCATCAAGAACATCACCGAAGCCCAGCAGCGCGTCGCCAGGGGCTACTTCGAGGATGGCGCCATTGAGGAAGCCTGCCCGCCTCTGCAGGCGCTGCTGGAGATCATGGCCAACGGCTCCTGGCAGGGCAAAGACGCCGGCCATCCCGAGCTGCGCGCCATGTTCACCCGCGAGAACCTGCTGGCCAGCGACTGGTATCGCCGGCGTCTGTCCACGCGCCAGAAGCGCGACATCCGCCTCTGGCAGCGCCACGTCGCCTACCTCGAGCAGGTCATGGCCGACTCCCGCTACGCCGCCGAGACTTCCGCCCTGAAACTCCCCCAGCGCCGCGTCTACGCCGCCCAGCAGCTCGAGCGCGTCCAGAACGCCGACTACCTCGCCGAACTCGTGGGCACCCTCGGCGCAGATCCGATGGGCGAAGCGCTGTAGCAACAGTGCGGCATCGCCGCAGCGAAGGAGGGTTGAACATGATGACGCGAAGGCTCGAAGCGGGCTATGGCATTGGTTGGCGCAAACACTAGAATGTTCCGGAACGAGGTGGCAAACGTGACACGGGATTTTCATGTTGTCGTTGAGAAGGATGCAGACGGCTGGTACGTGGCATCCGTGCCGGCTTTGAGGGGATGCCACACGCAGGCCAAGTCGCTCGACGCCCTGATGAAGCGAATTCGCGAAGCCATTGCCCTGTGCATGGAAGTCGAGGAGCCGGCCAGCAGCGAATTCGTGGGGGTGCAGCGTGTGACGGTGCAGGCGTGAGTACGTTTCCCGCCGTCAGCGGTTCTCATCTGCTCCGGGTGCTGGGGCGCCTGGGCTTCAAGGGCAGCCATCATTTCCTTCGCCATCCCGATGGCCGCTGCACGGTCGTTCCCGTCCACCGCGGAGAAGCCATCGGACGCGGCTTACTGGCTCAGATTCTGCGCGATTGCGAGATCACCCGCGAAGATCTGCGTCATGTACTCTAAGCGCGGAGGGTACCCGGCCAAAGCCGTTCGGCCGTAGATCGAACGCAGACCATCTCGCGAACATCTCTTGAGGCAAGCAAGCCGATGGATGAAGCATCACCAACCGTGCTGAACTATGGAACGGCTGCGCCCGCGTCCCTCGCCGAGGCGCCGCCGCCGGCCATGAGCCTGCAGCGCTACATGACGCTGGTCGGCTGGGGCCTGCTCGTGACCACGCTGGGGCAGATGCAGAGCCTCGGCGAGAAGCCCATTCGCTTCCTGCTCAAAGACCAACTCGGCCTCTCGGCCACGCAAATGGCCATGTGGCTGTGGGTGGCGATCCTGCCCTGGAGCCTCAAGCCCATCGCCGGGCTGCTGTCCGATGCCCTGCCGCTCTTCGGCAGCCGGCGGAAATACTACCTGATGCTCAGTTCGCTGCTCGCCGGGCTCCTCTGGTTTGGCATGTCGATCGTGCCCCGGCATTTCTATCCGCTGATGGTGACCGCCTTCCTGTTCAACGTCATGGCCGTCATCGCCAGCGTCGTCACCGGCGGACTGCTCGTCGAGGGAGCCCAGTCGCACCGCGCCACCGGCCGGCTCAGTTCGCTCCGCCTCGTCATCATCAACATCACCTACGTTGTTGCCGGCCCGGTGAGCGGCTTCCTGGCCGGCCGCTGGTTCGGGTGGACTTCGATTGTCTGCGGCGCGCTGTTCCTCTCCTTGCCGCCCGTGGTATTGATGCTCCTCCGCGAGCTGCCGCAGCCCCGGCGGCCCGACGCGCCGGCCGCCCTCTGGGAAGTCTGGCGGCAAATCAAGTCGCTGCTGCCCTGGAACTGCTGGACCCTCTGGATCGTCGGCGGGCTGTTCTTCCTGATCCAGGTGGCGCCGGGCCTGTACACGCCGCTGTTCTACTACCAGACCAACACGCTGAAATTCACCCCCCAGTTCATCGGCAACCTCGGCATGATCTACGGCGGCATGGGCCTGCTGGGCTCTTTCATCTACCCCTTCGTCTGCAAACGCTTCCGCCTGCGGGCCCTGCTGGCCCTGGCCATCGTCTGCACCATCGCCAGCAACATGGCCTACCTCGGCTACGTTTCACGACACACGGCCATGATCATCGAAGGCTCCGCCGGTCTGGGTTTGACGCTCGCCCAACTGCCCCTGTTCGACCTCGCCGCCCGGGCCACGCCGCGGGGCAGCGAAGCCCTGGCCTATTCACTGATGATTGCCTGCTGGAACTGGGGCCTTTCTCTTTCCGACGTGCTGGGATCGTGGCTCTTCGACAAGTTCAACCAGACCTTCATGAACCTCGTCTGGGTCAACGCCGGCACTACCGCTCTGGTGCTCGTGGTCGTCCCGTTCCTGCCCCGCCATCTCGTCGACCGCAAGGAGGGCGAATCTCTGATCGCCCCGTGACCGATCGGCAGGGATTTCCGCAACTGGGTAACGGCCGCTGTGCGACCGGCGTATCAACAACTGTCGAGCTTATCGCTCCGGGTGCCACGGCTTGTTCGGAGTACCGCCTTCAGGCGGTCTGAAGAGCCGCCTGACGGCGGTACTCCGAACGTGACCGCGGCGATCACCGATCGCGGCCACAGAACGCCTACAGCTCGTCCCCCTGCCCCAGGTCTCTCGACAATTCCGTCACGAACCGCGATTCCAGCTCCACCGGATCCAACGCCTGCCGAAGTTCCATCAATCCCAGGATCACCGCCGCGATCATCGCCAGCATGCCGGCCACAAACAGCACCACCGCCGGAACCACCAGCGCCGGCACCATCGTGCTCAGCCCCAGGCACAGCGAGCAGGCCGCCAGGCAGCCGATCGTCGCCAGCAGGCAGCTCAGCGTGCCGCGGAGAATCCGGGCGCGGACCGTCACCCCCTCGGTCTGCACCTTGAGCATGCCCAGCAGTTCCTGCGTCCGCACCATGTCGGCCGAGGCCGCCTCGCCCTGTTGCCGCAGCCGCGCCAGCCGTTCGGTTTCCACCAACTGCTCGCGGTGCATCGACCGCAGCCGGGCCACCACCGCCGCCAGGCGGTTGTAGAACGCCAGGCACAACAGCCCGCACGCCGAGATGACGATGATCGGCCCGACTCCCGCCGTGATGATCCGAGACCAGTCGTTCATAGTGCTCCCATGGTAACGATCTCCGAGAACAATCACACCCGGCCGCACCATACGGCCGCACCATGCGGCCATACAGCAACGGCGGCGTGGCCGTTCTTGCGGGCGGCTATCGTTTCTTGTCAGAACAGGCCGCCGTCGGTCCCCGGACCCTTTTCCCGACGCTGAATGTGTTGCCAAAGTTCTGCCACGCCGAGTCGTTGTGCCCAGTGCGAGACGTAGTCTCGATCAACCTGCTGCTCGCTCACCCTCAATATGCCCGCGATGTCCCGCAGGTGCTTCTCAGACTGGCCTTCCTGGTAGTAGAGCAGTTTGCTCAGGATGATGTCCTCCGGGGTTGCGGCGTAGCCCGGCGTTCCGCGGACGATGTTCACCATTCGCCGTCGTCGAAGTTGTTCTTTCCCCCAGGCGTCGTCCCGCGCGATCATGAAGTCGATCTTGTTGCCTGAGTCCATATGAATGACGTTGAACTGACCCCGGCGCAGGATGGCATCGATGGCAGCCTCGTGGCTCAAATAGAAATCGTCTTCAGGAAATGCCTCCACGAGCATGGGCACATGTGCCACTTCGATTACGACGACAATATCGATGTCCTGGGTAAAACGCGGCTCGCCGTACGCGGCGCTGGCCACGGATCCGACGACCATATATGGGATGGACAGGCGGGCGAGCAGATCAAGTGTATATCGAATCAGCTCCTCTTGCTCCATTGCACATCCTCCGGGCTATCTCGCGGCGAATCTGGGCCTCGCTCCAGTCGGGGTGCCGGGATTCCAGCGATCCGTACAGGATCGACCGCACTGTCCTGTTGCACTCGCAGAGCATCGCCACCCGTTCCGTCGGTGTCTTGCGGCGGAGAATCTTCGCGACGGTCTCGTCAACTACTTCGATTCGTCTCAGTTCCGGCAGTGGCCGTTTCATTGGGTGCTCCTGCACCAGTATAGCAATGTCAGAGAGAAACTCACTGGACGCGAGGGCCGAACTCCACGTCTCTCACCCCACGATCCGCATGTTTGCGGTGCCCGGTTCCGCCTCCACCGTGATCGTGCGCGACAATTCCCGCTCGACCCACTCGCGGGCCCGCTGCATCTTGGGGTAGCGAATCTCGCGATAGCCGCTGACTTCGTCAACGCACGCCAGCACCTTCACGGCACGTTCGTAGCCGGCGTCGGTCGAGAGATCGACACGGTTGAGCAGCGCCATGTACCAGTCGCGGAACGACTGCTCCCGCGCGTGCCAGCCGGGCAGGCTGCGCAGGAACTTGAACCGCCGGACAATGTTCAGCATCCAGTCGCTGGTGGTGATGTTCAGGCGGAACCGGCGCTGCCCGATGGCAAACTCCGGCTGCGTGTGGTGCCGGTAGACGATCTTGTCGCCGTTGGCCACGTCCACGCCGTACTTGGCCAGGTCGCGCTGCTTCTTCTCGTAGCGCGTCAGCAGATACGAAACATACACCTCGTCCTTGATGAGGATGACCTTGGCCAGGTTGGCGATGGCCGCCCGCGTCGCGGCGTAGCCGTGCCTGGCCGAGTCCTTGCGGTAGACCGCCTTGACCAGATGCAGATATTTGCGCGCCAGCTTGTCGTTCTCGTACTGGAAAATGTCGTAGATGCGGAGGGTCAGGTCGTACTTCGTGTCGGCCGACAGATGGGGCAGCATCCGCATGGCGGTCTCGACGATGCGCTCGTAGACGATCGCCAGCTTCGGCCCGAACATGCGGGTCTTGCGGATGATCTTGCTCTTGTTGGTCAGGAGCTGTTCCCAGGTGCGCGGCTCGGGCCGGACCGGCAACGCCCGGGGCTCGAGCGCCAGTTTCCGGCCGATGTTGAACGCCTTCAGATTCCGGCGATGCTCGCGGCGGATGGTGTCCTTGATCGCCCAGGCCATGGAGTGGGCCGACACCGGGATCAGCCCGAACTGGTAGGCCACGCCCAGCATCATGATGTTGACGAACTGCTTGCTGCCCAGGCGCTGCTCGCAGATCTCCGCCAGGTTCCGCGCGTAGGACTGGTCCTCGCGGCACTGCCGCATGATCTCCTCGCGGAGCCGCTCCGGCTCGAAGTCCGCCCGGCCCAGCAGCGTGGCCACGGTCGCCTGCTTGTGCATGTTCAGCACGGCGGCCGTCCGCTCGCGGCTGGCGACCCGGAAATCCGCCCGCGAATCCACCGCCCGGGCGGCCTCGAGCACGTCCAGCCCCAGCAGCAGGTCGGCCCGCCCGTAGGGGATGGAACCGGTTGTGGGATACGACGGATTTGCGATTTGCGATTTGCGATTTGCGATTGCCTCGTCACTTTGTGCCTCCGTGCCTTCGTGCCTTTGTGCCTGCTGATCGTTAACAAACGTAATCTGCGCAAACACCCCCCCGTTGCGGATCGCCAGCCCCTTCTTCTCGGTGAACACCACGCGATAGCCTTCCTTGTGCCCGGCCCGCAGCAGGATCGCGCCGACCACGCCGATGCCCATGCCGCCGACGCCGGACATGTGGCAGCGCCAGGTGGCGTCGCGGTCGCCCAGGTCGTGTACGTAGCGCTCCGGCTCCGGCAGCTTGTCCAGCGACATCTGCGGCAACAGATACCGCCGGCGGTGCGAGCGGACGACCGTGATCTCCTCGAAACTGGGACACGGCTTCACCTTCGTCCCCGCCTCGTTGGAGACGCGCACGCGGTCGCACGCCCCGTCGTTCACGCACCAGGTCACATCCGTGTCCACCTTCCGCCCATAGTCCGTCTCGGCGAACGTCAGCCCCGGACAGGCCGTCTGCTTGGTGCATTCCAGGCACCCTTCGCAGACCTCGGGCGTGATGTTCATCTGCGCCTTGCGCGGCAGGTAGCCCTTCTCCTTGACGATCTCGCGCTCCTCGCGCAGCTCCTTGCGATGGCGCGTGATGCCGCATTCCTTGTCGGCGATGACCACCTTCACGCCCTCCGCCAGGATCGCCTCTTCCAGCATGGCATTGTACTTCTCGCGGTCGGCCGGGTCGGCCTTGAACAGCCGGATCGGCGCCGTGCGGGCGATGCCGGCCACCGTGCTGTAGATGTCCACGATCGGGTGTTTGTTGCCGAACATGTCCTGTGCGATGGCCGCGTGGTCCTGATGCCCGGTCATCGCGGTGGTGCCGTTCTCGAGGATGATGAAGGTGAGATCCTGTCCCGCTTTCACCGCGTTGCTGATGGCGATCTGCCCGGAATGGAAGAACGTGCTGTCGCCCATGAACACGATCTGCTTGTTGGTGATGAACGGGTCGATGCCGCTGCCCGTGCCGGCGCCGAGCCCCATGCCCGAGTAGTTGTGCATGAGCTGCTCGGTCGGCGGGAACATCAGCATCGTGTAGCAGCCGGTGTCGCCGTGGGCGACCAGATCCACCGGCGCCCGCCCATGCATGCGCTGCATATACGCCGGGTCGGCCAGGTTCTTCCGCAGGTCCAGCAGCACGGATGACGAATCGCGGTGCGGGCAGCCGGGGCAGAACGTCGCCGTCCGCGTCACCACGCCCGACACCACATCCAGCCGCGGCCTGCTGGCCGCCCGCAGCCGCGCCAGCTCCGACGAAATCCGCCCGTTGCGATAGTGCTCGGGGATTTCCGACAGCGACTGGATGAGCGGCAAAATCCGTTGCGCCAGCACGGAGTAGTTCAGCCCGCGCGTTTCGGGAATGCCCTCGGTGGAATCCGTAGGGTCCGCACCGCGGACCGTTCCACCCGTAGGGTCCGCACTGCGGACCGTTCCACCCGTAGGGTCCGCATTGCGGACCGTTCCACCCGTAGGGTCCGCACCGCGGACCGTTCCACCCGTAGGGTCCGCACCGCGGACCGTTCCACCCGTAGGGTCCGCACTGCGGACCGTTCCGTCGAACTGTTGACTGCTTAGCGCCGAAAGGTCCGCACTGCGGACCCTACGAGGAAACCGCTTCCCATACAACCGCCCGCTCAGGTCGGCCGCCTCCTCGTGCGGCAACTCGCGGAACAGCGCATCGCGGATGTTCATCTCCAGGAAACTGCGGCGCTCCTCCACGACGATCATCCGCCCACAAAGCCTTCCAAATTGCCGCACGATTTCCGAATCAGCCGGATAGCTCATCCCCATCCGCAGAATCGGAAACCGCCCGCCCAGCCCGGCGTCGGCCAGAACGTGATCCAGATACGGCCCCGCCATCCCCGTCACGATAAACCCGACCGGCGACACGTCTGAACCCTCAACCCCGAACCCTGAACCCTCTTGAATCCGGTTGACCTCCAGCTCGCGGGCCGCCCGCACCGTCCGGGCGTGCAGCTCAAACGAGGCGATCTCGCGCTGCCAGGTCCGCGGCGGCAACAGCACGCGTTCGAGGTTGATCAGCCGCGTCTCCAGCGCCACCCGCGTGTTGGTGTTGAATTGCGGGAAATGGTTCTCGTTGCAACAGACCGTGCCGCCGCCGTCGATCTGCGGGTTGGTGACGAGGTAGCCGATGTACAACCCGGACGCGCGGGAAAGCTTGAAGCAGAGATTCACCCAGTCCTTCAGCTCCTGCGGCGAGCCCGGCTCGACGACCGGCATCCGCAGGTGCTGAAAAAGGAACCGCGAGTCGGCCGGCACCTGCGTCGAGTCGCACCACGGATCGTCGCCGCTGACCACCACCGCCCCGCCTTCGGGGTGTACGCCCGCGAGGTTCGCCAGCGCCAGCGCATCGGATGCCACGTGCAAACCCACGCTCTTCATCGCGATCAGCCCGCGGCAGGCGATCATCTGCGAGCCGTTCAGCGCCGCGGCCGCCAGCGCCTCGTTGTTCGCCTGATACGCCCGAATCCCCTTCTCGCGAAGCAGCTCCTGAATCTCGCCCAGCGTATCGAAGAACCCGGCCACCGGCGAGCCCGGATACCCCGACACAAACCCCACGCCGCCCTCGACTTCCAGGCAGCCCTTCACCAGCAGTTCGTTACCGTTAAAAATTTCGCGGCTATGCGCGACCAGAAAGCGCGGATCGACGGCCATGACAGTCTTTCCTTCGGCGGGAAAACGGGAACAAGGCAAAAGGAAAAAGATAAAAGGTAAAAGGCATTACGCTCGCGAGTTTGCCTCTGTCCCTTTTCCTTTTTCCCTTCTTCCTTTTTCCTTCGTTTCGCAGCGTGGCTTACACCCGGTCAACAGGACCGGTGCAGGAGACGCTGTTCATCACCGCACGTTAGTGACTCTGGGTCCGGCCGGGATCTAATGGCCGGCCGGACCGCTGCCCCGCCGGAACCCCCGGCGAGGGCCGTGCATTATAGGCTCGCCGTGCCCCGGCGGGAAGCTATTTTATCGCCTCCCTGTTTTAGGGCGTGCCCAGAAATTCGGGAGGGCCGTGCTTCTGCACGGCCGGGAATGGTCGCGCCGCGAAACGGCCGCAGAGGACTGCGGCCCTCCCGGAAGAATGGTCACGCCCCTATTTTATCGCCTCCCCGCCGGCGGCGGCGTTGTCTTTCGTGAACAGACGCGAACCCAGCGTCACTTCCTTGGGCACGGATTCTTTGGCCAGGATCTTCAGCGCGGCGTCGATCGCCTCCGCGCCGCCGGTGGGATACTGGAAACTGGCGCCCAGAATCCCCTGGTTCACATAGGCC
>JBIOJL010000016.1:0-29934 GCA_044450885.1 Tepidisphaerales bacterium | reverse complement strand
CGGCCAGCGCCGCCAGTTCCTTCACGGTACCTTCCACGGTGTCCGTCTTCTGCAAGCCCTGTTTGGCAAACGCCAGCAGCGCGCCGGCCACGGCCGCATCCAGTTCCTTGTCCAGACGGTTTTTGGCAGGCTGGGGCATCAGTTTGCGCGCGGCGTCCAGATCCTTGAACTCCTGGACCGTCCTCGGTTGGCCCTTGCCGGCAATCCGTCTTGCCGCCGCCGAGGCCAGTTCCGGTCTATCCGCCTTCAGTGCGTTGAACGTCTCCGCGAGCCATGCCGCGCGCTGCGCGTCGTTTCCCGGAGCGGCGCTGGCCGCGAAATCCTCCAGAGCCTGCAGTCTTGCCCGCAATTCCTTGAGCGGATCCCCGGCGGCCGCGATGCCCAGCGTCTTCTCGGCAGCGTTCGCCTTCTCCCGCAGTTTCAGGAGCGTCGGGTCGCCGGTGAGGTCGGCCAGTTGCGGGCTGCTCAGCGCGATCTTGTCCGCCAGGCCGGACCCGGCCTTCAAAGCCTTCTCGATTTCGCTCCAGCACGCCAACCATTGACCGGCCGCCTTGTTCCACTTCTCCTGCTCATCCAGCAGGTTGGCGGCGCTGACCGTCAGCGTCTTCCGGCCTCTGTCGATCCGGATGGCCTGGACGATGAGCCGCGTCCCGTTTGCCGCAGCCAGCGTCGGAATTGCCCTGGCCGCCGCCTGCAGTTCCTCGCCGCCAGCCGTGCCCACGGCGGATGCGGCGGCGCACTTCTTCTCCATCTCCACGGCGACTTTCGCGACGGCCTCGATGCCCGCCTTGGCCGGTTCCAGCAGGGCTTTCTGGCCTTTGGTGATCTTGGGCCGCGTCTGTCCAACGACATTTCTGCTGAACTCATCCCACTGGCCGCTGACGGCCGCCCGCATTTCCTTGCTGGCGAACGCCGGGAGGTTGACGCTCACCGGGGCCTCGGTTCCCACCTCTTCCTCGATCCGCCGGAACAGGGCCGCCAGGGCGTCGCCCACTTTCTTCTTCCGGCTGTCGATGTCCCCCTCGCCGAGCGTCTTGAAATCCTGCTCAAACCGGGCTGCCTCTTCACGCAGACTTTTGACCTCCTTCTCGAAAACGGGCACGTTGGTGCTGCCCGCGACGCCGGCCTGGGGAATCAGAACCTCGATCTGCTTGATCTCCGTAGCGAACGACTTGTTGGTTGCCTCGAACGCCTGCCGCCGGTTTTCCCCTTCCTTGACGCGCGATTGCAGCAGTCCCAGCACTCGGTCGGCCTGGTCCTTCGCATCCTGAAATTCGGGGGTGGCCGTGTTGACGATCCGGCCAAGGTTCTCGACGCTCTCGGTGGCCTGCTTCACAAGGACCGACATTCCTTCATCCTCGCTCGCCAGGGTCCATTTCTTTACTCCGTCATACTTCTTCTGGCGGTCCGTCAGGCTCGCCTTGTACAGTTCGTAGATGGCCTTGGCATCCTTGGGCGCGGGAATAGTGAGGATCCGTTTTTCCCAGCTTGCGAGGATGCTCGCGATGGCCTGCGCTCGGCCGCCTGATCCCTTGGCGATCTCGGCATCGGCATCCTTGACCACTTGGTCCTTCTCCGGACTGGGTGTGGCGACGCGCACCGCCAGGTCCGGGTTCGCCTTGGCCTGCGCCAGCGTTCCCGCGAGCACGAGGTCTTGTTCGGCAGTCTGGCGCATGCCGGCAAGCTGCCCTGGCTCGGCCGCCTGCGCAGCCGTGTTGTCGAGGTCCTTCAGCAGGTCATCGAAATAGGCCAGCAGCGGATACCCCGATTTCCTGAAGTCCGCCGCGTATCCCGCCAGTTTTTCGCGGGAGCCCTTCCAGTCGTAGGCGCCGATCGCCGACTGCCAGTTGGCCGCGGCCACCATGGCCTGGATGTCGAGCGGCTCGGCGGAAGCGGCGTTCGCCGCCGCCTTGATGCGATCACCCAGCCGGTCCCACTCCCGTGGGAGGGCTTCTCCGGCCAGTCGCCGCAGGTTTGCCGGCACCGTCCACGCCATGGCCGCCTTGATGGCGTCGTCGAGGCCCTTCAGGGTCACGTCCGAGACGCCCGTGTCGCCTTGCGAGCGGATTTCCTCCAGCCGGGTCCGCAGCATCGCCAGTTCTGGAAACTCGGCCGCGTTGATGGACCCCAGCAACTGGTGCAGTTTGGGATCGGGACAGTAGAGTTTGTAGAGCCTGTCCGCGGCGGGGTAGTTGATCACGACGGGCTTGGGCTCCGGCGGCACCGGGTGGATACGCTTCCAGGCGTACCATCCGCCTCCCGCCAGCGCTGCCAGCAAGACGGTTGCCGCTGTTGTCACCAGAGCCTTTGATGGTCCGGCCTTGCCTGCTCCCACGGCCGCAATCTTCCGCCGGACCTGGTCCAGCGTGTGCGTTTGCGCCGTTGCTTCGGCGTCCAGCAGATGGTTGACGATGCCCAGCCACGGCTTGGCGGCCGGGCCCAGGTACTTCCACTCCTCGCCCAGCGCCAGGGGCAGAATCAGGGCGTCCAGTTTCGATCGCGAGGTGATGGTCTGATAGAGCAGTTGTCCGAGGGCCTTGATATCCCCGAGTTCGCCGGTTGCGCCGGCATCGGCTTGCGGTCCCGGTTCGGCCAGCAAGACGCCGCGAGGCTGGCGGGTTTCGTTCAGCTCGATCAGCACGGTTTGCGGCGTCAGGTTGCCGTGTGCCCGATTGGCCGCCGCCTTCAACTCAAGCAGCCCGTCCACGATTCCCAGGGCGATTACGCGAAGATAGGCTGGCTGGAGATGTACGCGGCCCTCGACCAGGCGCCGGATCGAACTCGGATAGAAAAGGCTGACGTAATACGCGCCTTCCTCGCACAGCCCGTGTTCGAATACGGGCGCCCAGTGTTTGGCGCTCGCCTGGGCCACCGTCTGTTGCAGTTCGGCCGACTCCAGCGCCGCCCGCACCTGGGGGTCCGAGGCCATCTGCTCGGCATCGACTCCACCCGGGTTGAACACCTTGACCAGGTACTTCCCTTCGGCATCGGCATCGTCCGCCAGGCGCGCGCGATAGACGCTGCCGTACGCCCTGACGGACAGTTCACGGACGATCAGGTATTGTCCGATACGTTCCATGCTGATCCTGAACGGCCGGCTAGCTTAGCACGCCTCCGATCCGCGGGCGAGAGCCAACAAAGAAGAACCCCGGCGCATGACCGGGGTCCGCGAAATCCGTACGCATCGCGTACCTATTTCTTTTCCGGCTTCGGCTCTGTCAGCGATGTCACTCCGGCGCTGGATACCCGCACCTGAAGCGGTTCAGACGCGCTGGCCCAGCGGCACCGGTCCAGCGGCAGCACCAGCCGGCGCGAATCCGCCATTCCCGCCCCTCCGCCCCGGTATCCGGGTATGTTCGCCACAACGACCAGGTCCATGGCGTTCTTCGCCTTCCATCCCGCCCAGCAGGGATCCTTGACGCTCAGTGTCTTGGCCGGGACGTTCTCCATGGCGTCGAACTTCATCACGACCTTGTCCTGCGCCAGGGCCAGGTTACTTCCGCCGGGACGCCAGTAGACATCCAGCGTTTCCTGCTTCCAGCGCTCGATCTCTCCCGTGTTGACCGCGATGATGTCCACCTGCACCGACTTCAGTTTGCCCGTGTTGTCGCGCAGGCTGTTGTCCAGCGATACGGCGACATCACGCGCTCCCATCTCCGGCGTGCAACTGCACCCGGCCGCAACCAACGCGAGCACCACCATCGCGAGCACCTTCAACCCGAACCAACTTGTCTGTTTCACGGCAGTCTCCTTCCTTTTGAATGGCTGTCCATATTGTAGCACGGCAATAACCCACGTCACTTCAATCCAGTCACAAATCCGCGGATCACCGCGTGAATCTCGCGGTTGGCGCGCCAGTCGATGACGATCAGCGACCGCGTTCTCACCAGCAGCGAGTGCAAATCCGCGCAAGCCGCATCGAAGACCTTGTGCAATCCGCCCGGCGGCGCGTCGCCGAAATCCATGCACACGCTGTCGGGACCCACGCCCGGAATCATCCGCAGCACCGCCCCGAGCACGTCCCACCAGACTTCGGCCGGCACCAGGTCGAACGCCTCTTCCGGCTTGACCTCTTCCTTGACGATGTGCTGTGGACCGAGCGACTCCATCCATCGCGTGTCCCGCTCGAATATCGAGGCGATTCTCCGGGGCAACGGCACGGCCGGGTCGTATTCCACGGCCACCTGCTGCGCCAGGCTCAGCGATTCATCCAGGGCCACGGCCAGCGAGTTCTGCTCGCTCGAGATGAGCGTGCGCACGGCGAGCACGGCGATGCCATACAGGTCGCACGGCGTCGACATCTGGGCCAGCAGTTCAAACACCGTGTTCCCCAGCGGCACGCCCTGGGCGGCCTTCACCTGCGCCTCGATCTCGGGCGAGAGTCTCTGCGAGACCGTCCGGAAGCGATACTCTCCCCGTGCCAGCGCCGCCTGCTCTTCCAGCGTTGCATAGAGGTCGATGCCGCCGCCGCCCAGGTTCAGCCGCAGCCACACCAGGTCATTCTTGCCGGGAACAATCCGCTCCTGCGTTACCAGCGTCCCTTCCAGAACCACGCCTTTCGTCTCGGGCAGCACCTGCCGAATGCGCACGGTGCATCGTCCGCTGATCGGCGCCGTTGCCACCGCCGGCCGGTAGATCGACGACGTCGACGACCGCCCGGGCATGAAGTACTTCGCCTGAGTCCCCTCGATGCTCAACTCAACCGCGTCGCCCGGGTCGGCCAGCACCACGCCCGCCGTCCACAAGGTCGGCAGTCCCGAGCCCGCCGCGCCCAGTTTCACCTGGAACGAGTCCGCCGTCAGGTTCAGCAGCGGCCGCTGGTGTTCCCGGGTGATCGTACGCACCGTCTCCACCACGTCGGAAATCGCCTTGAGTTTCAGGTGCAGCGTCTCGAGCAGCCGCCCGCTCCGACCGTGCTTGCCCAGGTACAGCCAGCCTTCTCCGGCCAGCCCGGCCGCGCCGTCGTTGGCCGTTGGCGCATCCGGCCGGACATTCAGCACGGACTTCCCGTGGGGAATCCCCGCCGACACCGCGCCGCTGGTCAGGTCGACGAAGGTCTCGTAGCTGAGGTGGTTGTACGCCTTGACGAACATCAGGCCGGCCCCGGGATTGAACGGGATCAGGTCCGTCCGGCCGCCTCGAAGTTCGGTCAGCGGTTTCACGCCTTCGACAAATGGCGCACGATCGCTTATGGCGAGGAACGGCGAACCGCCTCCTTTGCTTTCGACGTACAGGTAGCGGTGCGGCGACGTCGAGTAGGCCGGCAATCCCTTGCCCGCCAGCACCTGGTCATTGCGACACAGCACCCACGGCTGGCCTTCGGCCTCCGGGTTCATCGCCGCTGTCTTGCCCAAGTCAAAAAGCAGCGGCCGGGGATGCTGCGTCTCCCAGCCAGTGCGGATCACGGCCGCTGGTTCCAGCCGTTCGTACGAATCCACCTGGCGCATCCAGCGCTCGTCCATAGCCTTGTTGGTCACGCTTTCCCGGCCGACGCTGGCCATGCCGCCGACCGCGTCCACCGTCTGCACCCAGATTTCCGTCCATTGCTGCAACCGCCCCAGCGTGTCGACCACGCATCCCATGTAGACCTTGGCATCCAGCAGGTCGCGTAACAGCACGAGGTGCCCGGCCACCGGATCCGGCTGTTTCTTGACCACGGCGCACAGCCGCAACGGGCTTGCCGCCTGCTCCGCGCTCAGCGGGATGGCCACGTACCCATCGGGAATCGACAACGGTGCATCTTTGATTGAGTTTCCTGCCATGAGGCTGCCACCAACTTGTTGGGTGGATTCTACGGGCTCGCCGCCTGTTTTCCAATTGACATCGCCCCGGATATTCTGGGGGCGTGCCCACAGATTCGGGAGGGCCGTGCTTCTGCACGGCCGGAATCGTCGCGCCGCGAAACGGCCGCAGAGGACTGCGGCCCTCCCGGAAGAATGGCCACGCACTATTCTGGCATTGTTCCGTGCTGCGGAGACGTGAAAGTGCTCGGAGCCCTCATCCTCAACGACGCTCCCCAACCACGCCATCCGTCTCGGCCGGGAATTCCACCCCGGCATACGCATCACCCAGCGGCAACTCAATCTCGAGCGAGTTCAGCCTGGCTGCATTTTCCAGCCCAGAAACCGGCGTAAACAGCCAGTTGCCGCCCTGTTGCCGGAAGAAAATCTCGATGCGCGGGGCGGATTGCGAAATCAGCACATACTCCTGCAGAGTCTCCAGCTCGCGATACCGGTCGAATTTCTCGCCGCGGTCATACCCCTCCGTGGACGGCGACAACACCTCGACGATAAGCCGCGGGTTGGTCACCGTATGCCCGGCCGAATCATCAGGGTCCACCATCGGCGGTCCGCAGATCACCGTGACATCCGGGTAGGTGTATAGCACCTTGCGCGGAATGCGCAGCCGGAGATTTGCGTCGTAAACGCGGCACGGCTTGCTCCTGAGCCGGTTGCCAATTTGGCCAATCACGTTGGCGGCAATCAGGCTGTGGACGATCGAACTCCCCGGCATCACAAAAATCGCGCCATCGCGATATTCATGGCGTTCCGGCGATTCCCGCTCGAAGGTGAGGTAGTCCTGGACCGTGTACCGGCGCTTTTCGAGCGGCGTGGTCATGGGATTCGATTATATCCGGCGCGCGATGCGCATGCGAGAGGCTGGACGGCAGATGGCAGATATCGAGGTGAATCGGCGTCGGGATCCCGGCGACTGTTTTCCAATTGGCATCCAGTCTGTATATTCGCAGGCGGTTCGAGCAGGCATCGTGGCACGGGCTTCCAACCCGTGGCGTCGGTACTCCGGCGCCTCGGCCGCAGGCCGAAACAATGATCTGAGCGAACCGGCCGGAGTACCGGCTGTTGCCGTGGAGTACCACGGCACACGGGCAGGATGCCCGTGCCACCATCATTCTTTTGCGACCGGCGGACTATGTCTGAAGCTTCGCCCCAAACTCTCCTCACGCTCCGTGGGATCCACAAGCGATTTCCCGGCGTCCACGCCCTGGACAGCGTCGACTTCACCCTCCGCAGCGGTGAGATACACGCTCTTATGGGCGAAAACGGCGCGGGCAAGTCCACCCTCATCAAGGTCGTCACCGGCGTCTATCCCCGCGACGGCGGCGAGATTCTCCTCAACGGCCAGCCCCTCGACCCCAAGAGCCCCAAGCACGCGCAGCAACTCGGTATGTCCTGCGTCTTCCAGGAAGTCAACCTCGTGGCAACGCTCTCGGTGGCCGAGAACATCGCGCTGGGTCGGCAGCCCAAACGCCCGGCCTACGGAATCGCGACTGTCACCGGGCATGCCATCGCGGCGGTTGTAGCATGGATCGCATTTTTTCGTTTGTTCCTGCTCGTTGCGGTGATCATGTGGACGATCAGGGTTTATCCTGATGCGTGGATCTACATTGCTCTCGCAGTCATCCTTCTTCTTGCTATCGGATGCATTGCCATTGGAGTCTTCGTCGCTATCGGGATGCTGGCCACCTGGCCGCTGGCGGTGGCCTCACGGTTTTGGGTCCGGCTCATCGCACCGGTTCCGTTGATTGGCTTGATTATCCGGATTGTGTTCGAATGGCCTTATGTACTTGACTGGCGCACGATTCGAACGCGTGCCAGCGCGGCGTTGGCGAGGCTGGATGTTTCCGTCGACGTGCGCAAGCCGCTCGCGTCATACTCCATCGCCATCCAGCAGATGGTCGCCATCGCCCGCGCCCTGGACATCGACGCCCAGGTGCTCATCCTCGACGAGCCCACCAGCAGCCTCGACCAGCACGAGGTCAAGCGGCTCTTCGACTCCATGCGCAAGCTGCGCGACCAGGGCCTCGGCATCGTCTTCGTCACCCACTTCCTCGACCAGGTCTACGACATCTCCGACCGCATCACCGTCCTCCGCAATGGCAGACTTGTCGGTGAGTATCTGACCGCCGAACTGCCGCGGCTCCAGCTCATCGGCCGGATGGTCGGGCGCGATCCGGCCGAAATCGCCGCGATGTCGCATTCGCGCGAGGCCCAAGCGGCTAGGGACCGCTCGCCTTTTGTCAGTGCCAGCGGCCTCGCCCGCGCCGGAGCGGTCGAATCCGTCGATATCGACATCGCGCCTGGCGAGGTGGTTTCCCTGGCCGGCCTGCTCGGTTCCGGCCGCACCGAGACTGCCCGACTGCTCTTCGGGGCCGACAGCCTCGACGAAGGCACATTCACCATCGACGGCGTGCCCGTGAGACTGAACTCGCCGCGTCAAGCCATCGGCCACGGGTTCGGATTCTGCCCCGAGGACCGCAAGCTCGACGGCATCATCCCCGATCTCTCCATCCGCGAAAACATCGTGCTGGTCCTTCAGGCGCGTCTCGGCTGGTTTCGCCGCATCGGCCGCGCCCGCCAGCAGGAACTGGCCGACAAATACATCGCCGCCCTGAAGATCGCCACGCCCGACGCCGAGAAGCCGATCAAGCTCCTCTCCGGCGGCAACCAGCAGAAGGCGCTGCTGGCCCGCTGGCTCGCCTCGCAGCCCCGCCTGCTGATCCTCGACGAACCCACCCGCGGCATCGACGTTGGCGCCAAGTTCGAGATCGCCAGGCTTCTCGAAGACCTCCGTAAGGAAGGCATGGCCATCCTCTTCATTTCTTCGGAGCTTGAGGAAGTCGTCCGCAGCGCCGACCGCGTCGTGGTCATGCGCGACCGCAAGTCCGTCGGGTTGCTCCAGGGCGGGCAAATCTCCGAACACGCCATCCTCCACACGATTGCGAGCGAGCAGAAATGACCCGGCCACCGCCCGTACCCCAACCTGTGTTGCCTGTCGTCCCGCCCGGCGAGCGCCGGCCGCTCCCTCACATCGTCTGGCCGCTGTTCGCTCTCGCTTTGCTGCTCATTTTCGATTTCTTCTTCGTCCCCGGCTTCTTCCAGTTCACGATCCGCGATGGACGGCTTCAGGGCAGTCTCATCGATATTCTCAATCGCGGCGTTCCGGTCATGCTGTTGGCCATGGGGATGACGCTGGTCATCGCCACGGGCGGCGTCGATCTCTCCGTCGGCTCCGTCATGGCCATTTGCTCCGCCGTCGCTGCGTGCCTCATAGCGCGGCCGGAAAGATCGCCCCTCTCGGTCATCGACATTTCCTCGCACATCTACCTTATCGTCTTCATATCCATCCTCGTGGGGCTGATGCTCGGCATGTGGAACGGCGCGCTGGTTGCCTTCCTCGATCTTCAGCCGATCATCGCCACGCTGATTCTCATGGTTGCCGGCCGCGGCATCGCCCAGATTTTCACCGACTCGCAGAAGATCGAAACCCACTCCGGCGTCTTCACTGCGATCAGCCGCGGCTCGTTTCTCGGCCTTCCCCGTCCGGTCAGCATCGCCGCGCTGGCCTTCATTCTTATGGCGGCGTTCACCCGGCTCACGGCCGCGGGGCTCTTCGTCGAATCCGTAGGCAACAACCCCGCCGCCGCCCGCATCGCGGGCGTCCGCGCCAGTTTCGTCAAGGTCATGGCCTACGCGATCACCGGCGCTCTGGCGGCCATCGCCGGGGTCATCCGCACGGCCGACATCGACCTCGCCGACCCGCCCGGTTGCGGCATCAACCACGAACTCGACGCTATCCTCGCCGTCGTCATCGGCGGCACCGCCCTCACCGGCGGCCGCTTCTCGCTTGTCGGCACGCTCGTCGGAGCGATCCTCATCCAGACCCTGACCACAACCGTCCTGAACAAAGGGTTCAACCCCAACATGACCCTCGTCCTCAAGGCCGGCGTCGTCATCGCCGTCTGCCTGCTTCAGGCTCCGAAGTTCCGCAAACTCCTCGGCTTTCCCGGGAAATCCGCATGACTCTCCCCATCACTCGCCAGCATCTTCCCGTCATCGCCGCGCTGGTCGCGCTCCTGCTGCTCTATACCGGCGCGTCCATCGCCTTCGCCGATCGCGGCTATCTTACCGCCTACAGCTTCTTCAACCTCTTCCACGGGAGCGCCATTCTCGGCGTTGCCGCCGTCGGCATGGCCTTCGTCATCCTCTCCGGTGGCATCGACCTCTCGGTCGGCGGCGTTGTCGCCCTGGTATCCATCTCCACGGCCGTCCTCATCGAACACGGCCACATCCATCCGCTTCTGGCATGGTCCATCATGCTCGCGGCCGGTGCCCTGATCGGCCTGACTCACGGCGCGCTTATCACCTTCTTCGACCTGCCCCCGTTCCTCGTCACCCTTGCTGGCATGTTCTTCTGCCGCGGTCTGGCCCTGCGTATCTCCGAGAACTCCATCGAGATCGGCCATCCGCTGGTCAGGTCCGCCGCGAACGCCGCCATCCGAATTGGCTCCGGCATGCCGCCCGGCCGGATCACCATCGTCACCGACATCTTCATCACCGTCCTCGTCCTCGGCACGCTCCTTTCGCTCTTCACGCGTTTCGGCCGCAACGTCTACGCCATCGGCGGCAACGAAACCTCGGCCCGGCTCATGGGTCTCCCCGTCAGCGCCGCCAAGGTCGGGATCTATGTTCTCTCCGGCTTCTGTGCCGCTCTCGCCGGCGTGTGCCACACCATCGCCAACACCTCCGGCGACGCCCTCAACGCCGGCGGGAATGGGTTCGAACTCGACGCCATCGCCGCCGTGGTCATCGGCGGGACCCTGCTTTCCGGGGGCGTCGGCTACGTGGCCAGCACGATCCTCGGCGTGCTGATTCTCGGCATCATCCAGACGATCCCGAACTTCCGCGCTGAATTCTCCGCCGGCTGGACCAAGGTCGTCATCGGCGCCCTGCTCCTGGTCTTCGTCGTCCTCCAGAAGATCATCGAAGCCGTCACCCGCAGACGCAAGGCGTGAGTCACGCCCAGTTCAGCTTGCGCCGTTCCGTCGCGCAGTCGCACAGGTAGAGGTTGATCAGCGTCTGATACGGTACCCTCGTCTGCCTGGAAAGCTGCTTGAAATAGCTGATCGCATCCGCGTCCAGGCGAATCGTGATCTGCCTTCTGAGCCGCTTGGCATAGGGATTCTTCTTCGCTGTCGAGAAATCGTAGTTGGCTCTCATAGGTCACTCCGTATATTGGGCCGCCTCGTGCTTGTTCGCCTTTCGCGCGGAAATAATCCGAACCTCCTCGTCTTCCTGGCGGTATGTGTGGCACACGACGAGGAGGCGCAGCCGGCGACTGAGCCCGAGCAGAACAAATCGGTCTTCATCAAACGAATGGTCCGGGTCATCGATCAGCTTTGCGTTCTCATCGAGAAACACCGACCGGGCTTCATCGAAAGAAACTCCATGCTTTCGGCGATTCGTCGCATCCTTGTCCGGATCCCATGTGAAGCGGATATCGGCCATGCCTCGGAAGTATAACTACAATGTAGTGCAGATGCCAGAGGGTCGTTGCTCGCATGGTTATTGCTCGGAACCGCAAGGGAGCAACGCGTTCCCGCCCTAATTCCTGAACTGGTCCATCAACCCCTTCTGCGGTTGCTGGATGATCCCGATCTTCCACGCTATCTCGCCCGGACCTTTCCCCGCCCGGTCGGTCTCCGTGCAGCCGGAAAAGATCATCCGGAAGCTCTTCGGATCGATGGTCTGCGTCTGGTCGAAACCGTCGCGGATCAGTTCCGGCTCGGCCAGCGAATCCGTCCAGTGCGGCGTCGCCGGCGTCGCCAGCCTGACGTTGGCCGCCCCCGCCATCGGCTTGTTCAGCGATGCACACAGATCATCCCATCCCGCATCCAACCGCGAGTTGATGTATGCCTTGATGTATCGCCGGTGCAGGTCGGCCGCTTCCACCACCAGCAGATATCGCCGCAGTTTCTTCACCCGGTAGACATGCGCTGAGGAAACGAAATCCCCTTTCAACGCCCGCAGCGGCGGCTTCCATTTCTCCGGGAACGAACCCAGCGCCCCGCGGCAACGGTATACCCGCCCGTCGGTCGTCGTGTAGAACAGATACGCATCCTCATCATCGCAGATCACCCAGAAATCCCGCCAGAGCGCGTCGAATTGCGGATACGGAATCTGGATCTCCTTCGGTGGGGTCCACGATCTCGGGTTGCCGATGTCCTCGTTGGTGCTGAACATGGGCCGCACCGCCGGCCTCCGCGTTGCGTCGAAGCTCTGGAAGAAGAGGAACCAGCGCTTGGCCGGCTGGAAGTAGAACACCTGCGGGCACGACACATCCCCCTTGCCAAGATCCACCACCGTGCGCGTGGCTTCCTGAAGCGTTTCGAGTTTCTCGCCGGCGACATACTCGATCCGGCGCGGGCGGCCGGGTTTGCCGCTGACCAGGAACAAATGCCAGCGGCCCTGAAACTGCACCGTCGTCGGCTGGCGCAGGCTCACCGTGTCGGGGTCGTCCTGCCCGGCCGCCAGCAGCGGCCCGCCGAGGGTCCACGAGAAATTCCCGCGAAGCAGGTTGAGCACCACCGGGTCCCAGTAAGACGAGTAGGTGTAGTCCGACTCCGGCTTGGAAACCCTGTCGGGCAGATCCGGCACGCCCTGCGCCGCCGCTCCGCGCGCTGCCACGACCAGGATCAATAGAAGTAGCACGTTGCGGCGGAAATGCCTCCCCCCGAGCACGGGCAGGGGTACTTGCCCATGCCACCCCAAATACGGGCAGGGATTTCGGCCGCACTGTGGTAGCTTCCAGCCCATGTCCCGCCCATTCCACACCCCCGCACACCCTTTGACAAGCCCCGGGGCCCCTGAATGACCGATCGGGGGTCTGGGTGGGCGTGATCGTTTTCCCGGGCAAGGAAGATGTGTCGGAGTACCGACACAACACAGGCGAGACGCCTGTGCTACGAAATGCGCCCGATGGAACGTTATCGGGCACGTCATTTCCGACCGCCTTGGCAGCTTGACTGCGGCTTGTTTGGATTGGATATCATCTTCAATGGCACCGCAGAGCGATTCTGTTCGTGATGAGTCCGCGCCCGCCGCCACGGCACCCGCCCGATGGTCGGGCTGGCCGCGGGCACTGTTCGCGCTGGCCGCGTTCCTGGCTTTCCTGGGGACTTTCGCGGCGGGCGCGATCGTGCGCCGGTGGATGCCCTCGGCGCTGGCGGTGTCGGCGGCAGCCATGGCCCTGGTGGGCGTGGCCCTCCTGCTCTTCGGGCTGACCATCCTGCTCCGCCACGTGCATCTGTGGCGGCACCCGGTCCATTCGCTGGAGAAACTCGCGCGCGAAGTCCATGCGGGAGAGGAGCCTATCGAGAAACTGTCGGCGCTGACCGGGCCGCTGGCGTCGCTCGCCGGCGCCATCGCCGAAATCGTTCACGACCTCCGGCAACAGGAACACGAAACGGCGCGGATCGAACTGGAAACCATGCAGCGCGTCGCCCAGCGCACGGCCGGCCTCGAACACAAGTACAACTCTCTCCAGAACCGGGCGACGCGCGATTCGCTCACCGGGCTGCTCAACCGCGGCTGGTACGACCGGCATCTGCCGCAGGTCTTCGACGAGTCGCTCGCCCGGCGCGTGGACCTGACGGTGCTGATGCTCGACCTCGACAACTTCAAGTTCCTCAATGACACCAACGGCCACCCCGCCGGCGATGAGTTCCTTCGCGACGTCGGGCAGATCATCCGTTCCACGATCCGCCCGTCCGATCTGGCTTTTCGCTGCGGCGGGGATGAGTTCGTCATCGTGCTGCGGGAGACCCCGCCCGATGCGGGTCTGTCGCTCAAGCGGCGACTGGAAATGCTCCTGGATGCCCTGGGCCGCAACACCCGGCTGGCCTATCCGCCGGGATGCTCGATCGGGCTGGCGGCCACCGCGGAACTGTCGAGGCCGAGCCTGGAATGCCTTCTGGCGGCGGCCGACAAGGCGCTTTACGCAGCGAAAAAGAAGCGGAAATCGCTCCAGGCCCCGCGCCATGCGGGCCTGCTGGCGCCCCTGCGCAAGTCGGCATGATTCTTGGGATTGGTTTGACGGGTGGATTATCTTGCCCTTTGGCGTTTTAATATGGGGGTATGCGCAAACAGACTCGCGAGATTCGCCAACGGTTGCTCGAACACATCTTCTGGGGCATTCAAGGGCCGGCGGTGGAAGTGGCCCAGGAGTACGACCTCAGCCGCCAGGGTGCGCACCTGCACCTGGGCGCACTCGAACGCGACGGGCTGGTCGACGGCAAGGGCCAGACCCGCCTGCGGCGCTACAGCCTCTCCGAGTTGGAGCGCGCCGGGCAGAAGTACAAACTCGACGGCTCGCTCTCGGCCGAGCAGATCTGGGAACGCGTGCTCAAGGGGCCGACGCTGGGGTGCGGGCCGCAGGCGCACGAACTGCTGCACTATGCCGCGGTCGCCGCCATTGCCAACGCCATCGACCACAGCGGCGGCACGCGCGTGGCCATCGAACTGCTGCGGACCGCGGTCTCGGTGCGCATCAGCATCGAAGACGACGGCGTCGGCGTGTTCAAGAAGATCGCCGACGCCGCCCGCCTGCACGGGCCCTACGAGGCGGCCGTCAAACTCGCCGACACCCGCTTCACCACGGATCCCGGACGGCACAAGGGCGAGGCCCTCCACTTCGCGGCCCGCGCCTGCGACCGCTACGAGATCTGCAGCGGCCAGGTCCGCATCGCCCGCAGCAGCCTCGACCAGCGCATGCGCATCGAGACCGTCCGCGACCCGGTCCAGGGCACGCGCGTGGTCCTGGAACTGATCCTCCCCGCCAAACGCACCCTCAAGGAAGTCCTGCGCTTGCGCGGCGGGAAGGCGTGAGTGTGGCCGCGGTCGGCGATCGCGGTTCCGTTATCCGTGTCCGGGTGTACGACCGTTGTTGTTGGGCAGGGTGCTTGACAACAGCCGCGTACCGGCGCCAGTGAATAGCCAGGGGTTTCACCGGGTTTCACCCCCTGCGCATTGACCTTCGCCGCTCTGCGGCGATCAAGACCGAGCCGCGTCGCGGCTCATCCTCGGCATTCATTCGCAAGCCCCGAACCGGGCGGCAGTAATGTCCCAGCCCGCTGCCAGTAGTCTTCGCCAAGGCCGATCCGTCGCTTGGTGATCACGTCCCGCCGCATCCAGTTGGGCTCGCACATCAGCACCAGGGACTCGGCCATGCCCAGCCGGCGGAACGGCGGGATTGAGATGATCGGCCAGTCGCTGCCGTGGACCAGCCGGCCGCGGGCGATGTCGCCATCCAGCACGGCGTCCCAGCCGTGCCAGCGCATGGGCAGGTTCAGCGCGGCGGTGTCCCCATAGAGCCGCTCGTGATCGTGGGTCATGGCGATGAACTCGCGGACGAAGGTCCGTTCGCGCGGGGCGGAGCGGGTGGCGCAGTGGGCGGCGATGACCGTCACGCCGCGCTCCAGCGCCGGAACCAGCAGCCTCGGATCGGCCGTCTCTGGCCGCAGCACGGGCAACGCCTGTTCCCCGCCGGTGTGGCTCAGCAGCGGCAGGTGGTGGCGGGCCATCGCCTCGTACAACGGGAAACATCGCGGGTCGGATGGATCGAATCCCTGGGTCAGCGGCAGCCATTTCATCAGCACCGCCCCGGCCGCGATGCAGCGTTCCAGTTCTTCCACGGCATCGCGGCGATACGGATTCACCGAACACCCGAACAGCATCTTGCGATGGCGGCGGCAGAGTTCGATGACGTAGTCGTTGGTGACATACAGATGCGTGTTGGGCGCATCGAACTCCCCTGCTTCCGTGTAGACCGCATCAAACGCCAGCACGACGGCCGCATCCAGTTCCGGCGTGCCGTTGATGGTGTCGGCCAGTTGCTGCTCGATCTGCCGCTCGGTGCGCTCATCCTCGCCGCGGATGCCCAGCCACCAGCGCATTGCGCGGAACGGCAGCGAGTCCAGCAACCGCCTCGACATAAGCCCGTGGCCGGGAGTGAACGCGGAGACGTGGACGTGAAGGTCTGCGACCATATTTTCGATTTGTGATTTGCGATTTGCGATTGGAGTTCCGCGATTGCCAAGTACCTCTGCAATCGCAAATCGCAAATCCAAAATCGCAAATTCCCTTACGCACCCAACTCGCGGAATCTGGCGTAGGCGCTGTCCCATTTGGCCGTATCCCTCGGCTCATATCGCTTGACCCGGAAGCTGGCGCGGATGATCTGCCGGATCTCGGCCAATGACTTCACCTGGCCGACGGCCATCGCCTGCACCAGCACGTTGCCGATGGCGGTGGCTTCAACGGGGCCGGTGATGACGGGCCGGCCGCAGGCGTCGGCGGTCATCTGGTTGAGCAACTCGTTCTGCGAGCCGCCGCCAACGATGTGGATGGTGCCGATCTTCCTGCCGCGGATGTCCTCCAGGCCCTCGATGGTTTTGCGATAGGTGACGGCGAGACTTTCGAGAATGCAGCGGGCCATTTCGCCCTTGCTCGCCGGGACGGCTTGCTTCGTCTGTTTGCAGTAGTTCTCGATCTTGATGGGCATGTCGCCGGGCGACAGGATCGGGCGATGGTCGAGGTTGACGAGCGAGCCGAATGGCTTGGACGCGAACGCCATGTTGGCGATCTCGCCGTAGCTCAGTTCCTCGCCGTTTTTCGCCCAATGCCGCCGGCATTCCTGGAGCGGCCAGAGGCCCATGATGTTCTTCAGGAACCGGATCGTCCCGCCGACGCCGCCTTCGTTGGTGTAGTTGTACTCGGCGACCTTGTCGTTGATGATCGGGCCGGGCAGTTCCAGGCCCATGAGCGACCAGGTGCCGGAACTGATGTAGCACCAGTCGTCGCCCTCGGCCGGAACGGCCGCCACGGCGCTGCCGGTGTCGTGGGTGGCCGGCGCGATCACCGGAATGCCGCTGACCCCGCATTCTTCGGCGACATTGGCGCGGATCGGCCCGAGCACCGTGCCGGCCGGGACGACTTCGGGCAGGATATGCGTCGGCAGTTGCAGGCGGTTGAGCAGGTCAAAGGCCCAGTTCTTGCGGCGCGGGTCATACATCTGGCTGGTGCTGGTGATGCTGTATTCGCACTTGCGCACGCCGGTGAAGAGAAAGTTGAACAGGTCGGGCATGAACAGCAGCGTCTCGGCCACCTTCAGCGCCGACGAGCCGCTTTCCTGCATGGCGACAAGCTGGAACAGCGAATTGAACTGCATGAATTGCAACCCGGTGGCGTCGAAGATGTCGCGTTTGCTGACGCGGGCGAAGGTGCGCTCCATGACGCCGTCGGTGCGCGCGTCCCGGTACATGTACGGATTGCCGAGGATTTCGCCGCCCTTGCCGACAAGGCCGAAATCGACGCCCCAGGTGTCCACGCCGATGCCGTCGATCTTCACGCCGCCGGCGGAGGCTTTGCGCAGGCCGGTTTTGACCTCTTCCCACTGGGCGAGCAGGTTCCAGTGGAGGTGGCCGTTGAGCTTGCCGTTGGGATTGGCAAAGCGGTGTTTGTCTTCGAGAGTGAGCCTGCCGCCGCTGAGAGTGGCGAGCATTGCCCGGCCGGATTCGGCCCCGAAATCGAACGCCACGAACCTGCTGTCCGCCATGCGAGGTGCTCCCTTCAAAGATGACGGGGGTAGTGTAACCGTTGGCAAGGGAAGGCTCCACTGGGGCGTTGCCGCGGGCAATGAACCACGCCCCACCCTCTGGACATCGCTGCTGGTCTTCCGGCTGGTTCGTCAGGGCGTTCGAGCACCCGCGACAGCGGGGTTTTTGTCCACGAGCCTGCCCCGCCATCCAACCCACCAGGCACCAAAGCCCGCGGCCGCGAGCGGCATTGCGAGGATGATCACCAGAATCGCCATGACCATGGTTTTCTCCTCACCTCCTCCGGCCACTCCACTTCCTGCACGATCTCTCCGTTCCAATACTCCGTCATGTCCACGGTACTGGCCGCCGCCGCGGCGCTGGGGCGCAGGACGATGTCCACGCGTTGGACATTGAGGGACGGCCAAGTCACACTCAATGCCGGCATCACTACGGCCGGCTTTCCGTGAGACGACACAGTGAATTGCCCAACCGGCCATTCCCGCTGGCCCGATCGCAGCACGACCTCGAACGCCAGATCAACTGGAGCCCGGCGCACTTGAAACTCAATTCCGGGGTAGCGACTGATGGTCGCCGTGATTCCTCCGCTGATTGTGTCGTGCAAATCCGGCCGGTCCACTGCCTTCGCAGACGGCTGATTCGCAGGCAGCAGTTTCACAAACTTGTCCTGTCTGAACGTGAGCGGACTGCCCGCCAGAGTAATCGTCTCCTTGACCGTAACCGTTTCCCGGCCCGGCGCTATCGAAGCCCATGCTTTGGTGCTCGTCGGCAACAACGCCTCCATGCCCCACCGCGGATACACTCCCGTGTCGAAAGCGATTACCGCATCGGCGGGTCCTCCCTCAATCGCCTTGTGCTCGGCCGTTCCCGACCAAATCAACCCCGGCCAGCACCCCGCCGCGGCGCGTACTTCGCCAAAGTCCACTTCCAGAGGAACAGGATCGCCCTTGCGTACCCTTTCCCGAACCCGTATCTCGATCGGCAACGCCTGACGCACATATCGCTCCCATCGCGGTTTATCCAACAAATCCATCGTCTGAGCCGTCTCGACAATGGCGCCCCAGGTCGTGTGCCAGTCCGCTTTCGGATCGGCCTGACGTTCCATGATCTGGTCCACGATCGCCGCAACCTGGCTGGTCGACAGTTTGCCTGCCGCGAGCCTCGCGACGATCATCGATCCGGCCCGATCGTCCAGCCACATATCCCGCACGACCCACGCCGTCGGCAAATACTCGTTCAGGTCCAACCAGCGCGTCACAATCAGGAATGATGTCGCCGAACAGAACAACCCGGCGGCCATCGCCAACAGCCCACCCAGGGCCAGCCACGGGCGCATCGCATACGTGCCATAGCGAATCGCCCCGCGGGCCATGATCCACGCCCCACACTCGGGGCAGCGCTGCTGGTCTTCCGGCCGGTTGGTCAGATCGTAGGAGCACTTGCGGCAGCGCGGGTGTTTGTCCACCAGCCGGCCGTGCCAGCCGACCCACCACGCCCCAAAGCCGACCGCCGCCAGCAGAATCGACAGGATGATCGGCAGGCTCGCCAGGATCATGGCTTCCCCTTGCGCACCGAGGCTGCAATGCGACGCCCAACGGCGCCATTGTACGGCGCAAGCGTTGATGGACAAAGCACTGAGCACTCAGCACTTCCGCTGGCCCAGTGGTACGATCCGGCGTCAGGCCATATACTCCCGCCTCGACCATGTTGAGAAAATCGATCACCATCGCGGGGATTGCCCTGGCAATCGCGGGCTGCAAGAGAACAACGAGCGCGCCGGTCTCGCGGGCGAGCGCGGTTGTGCCGGTGACGCTGGCGGCCACGCGCGTGCAGCCGGTGCAGCGCTATGTCGAGGCCGTGGGCACGCTGTGGGGAGACGAGGATGTCACCATCTCCAACAAGGTGCCGGGGAAGGTGGTGGCGATCCACAAGGATGTCGGCGACCGGGTGATGGCCGGCGAACCGCTCGCCCAACTGCTGAAGAACGACTACGAACTGGACCGGCGGCAGCGGGAATACGCGCTCCACCAGGTGCTGTCCAAACTCGGGCTGAAGGAACTGCCGCCGGCGGATTTCGATGTCAACCAACTGCCGGCCGTGCGCCGGGCGGCGCTGCAGACCGAGAACGCGCGGTCCAAGTTCAACCGGGGCAAGCAGTTGCAGGAGCAGAAGCCGCCGCTCATTTCCGACCAGGATTTCGCGGACCTGAAGACGGCGCTCGACGTGGCCGAGGCCAACCTGCAGGCGGAAGTGCTGACGGCCAGGGAACTGGCGGCGGAGTCGCGGACGCGGGCGGCCGAACTGGACGTGGCGTCGCTGGCGCTGGCCGACACGACCGTGCGGGCGCCGCGCTCGCACTATCCCGGGCCGCCGCCGACCGGCGGGCTTTCTGCCGAGAGCGAGGCTTCGCACGACGGGTCGGCGCGGACGTTCTCGGTGGTGGCGCGCATGGCCAGCGTCGGCGAACTGGAAAAGGCGATCACGCCGATGTTCCGGCTGGTGGCCGACGATCCGCTGAAGCTGCGGGTGAATGTTCCGGAACGGCATACGGCGGAGGTGAAGATCGACCAGAAGGTGCTGGTGCGGATCGAGGCATTCGACCGCGATTTCGAGGGAAGGATATCGCGGATCAATCCGCAGGTGGATCCGGTCAACCGGACGTTCCAGGTGGAAGTGCTCGTGACCAACACGGAGCATTTGCTCAAGCCCGGCAGCTTCGCCAGCGCGCGGATTCTGACGCGGCGCGACGAGCGCGTGGTGTTCGTGCCCATCGAGTCGATCACCGCGTTCGCCGGAGCAAACCGCGTGTTCACGATCGAGGATGGGAAGGCGCTGGAACACGCCATCGACATCGGCCAGCGCGACGGCGACTGGCTGGAGGCCGTCAGCGGCGTCACGGGCGGCCAGCAGGTTGTCATCGAAGGGGCGAGCAAGCTGGCGACGGGCGTGCCGGTGGAGATGAAGCAGGCGGCGGCGACGCGGGCGGCGAATTGAAGGGACGGAGGCACGAAGGCACGGAGGCACGAAGTGAGAGAAGTTCTTTCACTTCGTGCCTCCGTGCCTCTGTGCCTCCGTGCCTGAGTCGCCCGCCAGCGTGCGCTTGAGCTCGTTCTCATACAATTCCGCCAGTCTCGAATAGACCGGGCCGGGGCGGTCGCCGCCGACGGCGTGGCGCTCGATGCGGCAGACGGGCATCAGGCCCATAATGCTGTTGGTGAGGAAGACTTCGTCGGCCGAAAGAAGCGTTTCGATATTGATGGCGGCTGGGTGGGCGCTGAGGTGGTGGGTCCGGCACAGTTCCAGGACCACGCGGCGGGTGATGCCGGGAAGGACGGCGCTGCGTTTCCAAGGGATGGCCGCGGCCAGAACGGGGTCGGCCAGATCGTCGGCCGCCGGGGGCGTCAGGATATCCGTGCCTCTTACGATGAATACATTGCTGATGGAGCCGGACTGGAGCTGGTTGTGGACGTCGAACCAGAGGGCCTCGCCGGCGCCGCGGGCGCCGGCATCGCGCAGGGCGGCCAGACGAGAGAGATAGTTGAGCGTCTTGTGCCCGGCCTGGAAGTCGTAGGGGTTGAGCTTCTGCTGGTCGAGAACGACGACGGTCATGCCCTTGTGATAGTAGACGGCAGGGTATGCCTGGAAGGGCGAGGCGGAAAGGAGGACATTGGGAACGAGGTGCGTCCCGGTTTCTCCGGGCGCCCCGCGCGTGACCGTGAGTCGCAAGCGGGCTTCGGCCAGTTCGTTCTTCCCCAGTACGTCGGAGATCGCGCCGGCGAGAACGTCGTCCGGATACGGCAGCGGGATCGAAAACGCATCGCAGCTTGCGCGGAGCCGGCGCAGGTGGTCGGCGAGGCGGAAGACCTGGCCACTGCAGGCGCGCATGGTGGTGAAGACCCCGGCGGCGTGGAGCAGGCCGGCATCGCGGACGGAAATGGCCGCCTGGGATTCGTCGACGAGGCCGTTGTTGAGCCAGACATGGGGCATAGGCCGGTAATACTGCGGCCGGGAGACCAAAAGTAAAGAGCGGACAAGCGTGGCCGCGATGGATCATCGCGGCGGGAAGCCGCGATTGACGATCGCGGGTACAGCGCGTCTGCGCGCGAGGAACCGCGATCGGCGATCGCGGCTACAGGCGGCGATCGGAAAAAAGTCCGACGCCGACTTGCCTCCGGGGCGGGCGTATTGCACATCATCATGGTCACGGTCGACGCGGGGCTGAAGAGAACGCGACGGCCGGGACGCCCCGCCGGGGCACCTTTTGAGGGACGGCGGGCCGGGCGCGCGGGTTCCTGCTGAGGAGGGTTCGCCCGGGACAACTGGAGCAAGGCAGCGACCGACGAGGCGCCTGGAGGGCGACGTCGGTCGATGGCCTTTTGAGGACTCACAGCAGCATCGCTTCCCTGGCCGGATCGAACTTCACGGTCTTCTGCTGCTTGTACGCCTGCATGCCCATGATGAGCGCGGTCTGCGTGTAATAGGCGGTGTCCATCGGGCTCAGGGTCGGGCCCTTGCCGGCGCGGACGCGGTCGAGGAAATCCTTCCAGAAGGCAACCTGGTCCTCTCCCTTTTCGATGGGGAAAGTCTGCGCTTTCTTCTTGGATCCCTCGACCGGCGCAAAGGTGATCTCCTTCGGAGTGAAGGTGATCGAGCCCTCCCAGCCGCGAATCAGCGGCGAGCGGCCGACCGATCCGCTGGGGCCCGGGCCCGATCCGAAGTGGTTGTTGCCCTGCGTGCCCATGAGGCAAACGGTGATCTTCTCGGGGTAGTCAATGAGCAGGTTGAACGTGTCGGGCACGTCGCGCAGCTCGTAGGGATAGCGGTAGATTCCGCCGCTGGCCACGACGCTGGATGGCCACTTCACGCCGAGCATGTACACGACCGGCGTGAACGAATGGGGATAGAGGTCGGTAACGGGTCCGCCGGCGTAGTCCTCGAAGAGCCGCCAGCGGAAGAAACGGTCGACGCTGAAGGGGCGCCTGGGCGAATCGCCGAGGAATGCGTCCCAGTCCAAGTCCGGTCCCGGCTTGGCGTTCTTGTCATCGACCGGCATGCCACGTTCGCCCCAGTCGCCGACGCGGAAATATCCGGCCTCGGCGTGGATGGGCTGGCCGATGAGCCCGTCGGCGATGAGTTGCCTGGCCTGCCGCCATGCGGTGCAGCTCATGCCCTGCGTGCCGCACTGGAGCAGCGCACTGGACTTCTCGGCGGTGTGCGCCAGTTCCTTGAGCAGGTCGAACTGCCGCCAGTGAGTGACGGGTTTCTCGACGTAGACATGCTTGCCGGCCTTGAGGGCGGCGATGGCCTGGGGCGCGTGGTGATGGTCGGGCGTGGCGATGCAGATCAGATCGACGGCCGGGTCGTCGATGAGCTGGCGGTAGTCCATGTATGCCTTGGCCTTGCCGCCGAGGACGTCGACGCCGTGGTTCAGCCGCGGGCGGTACGCCTCTGCCACGGCGACGAATTCGATGGGCTCTTTCCCCTGGTTCTTGAGCCAGTTGAGCGAACTCATGTGCGAGCCGGCCCGGCCGCCGGCGGCGATGAACCCGACGCCAATGCGGTCGTTGGCCCCGATCACCTTGCCGCGGGCGAATTGCACTTTCGAGGCAACGGCCGCCGCCACCGATCCCGCCAGAAATCCTCGCCGTGTGATGCGCATGGTTGTTCCTTTCCGGTTTGTGTCTCTTGACAGTACCTTCGCCCGCAGCACACTGATTGCAGTTTCCCGGATTGGTGTTTTTTGAACATGTCATCACCCCGCCCCGTCATCTTCCACGGTCCCCGGCAATGGTATCACGCCGACACCTGCCGCCCGCTGGAGGAGGCGGCGAAGGCCGGGAAGGTACGTTTCCAGGCGGTGGGGCATCCCCCCTACCCGTGCGTGCCGATGGCCAATCGGTTGCTTCCGGAGCTGCGCACGCTCGGCTATTGGGATGCGCGCGACGATCAGGGCTGGGGCCTGGACTGGCACCGCAACGAGGGGATCGAGTTCACCTACCTGGCCCGCGGGCAGGTGGATTTCGCCGTCGATGGCTGCGACTACCATCTGCGCCACGGGCATCTGACGATAACCCGCCCGTGGCAGCGGCATCGCGTCGGCGCGCCGCACGTCACCGCCTCGCGGCTGCACTGGCTGATCCTGGATGTGGGCATGCGCCGGCCCAACCAGCCGTGGCGCTGGCCGAAATGGCTGATTCTGTCCGATGCGGAACTGTCACGGCTGACGCGGCTGCTGCGCTACAACGAACACCCGGTGTGGCGGGCCGAGCCGCGCATCGGCCAGCGCTTCGAGATGCTCAGCCGATTGTGCGACGAGGCCGGAGACAATCTTGACGCCACGCGGCTGAAGCTCTGCATCAACGAGTTGCTGCTGGAAGTGCTGGACCTGCTGACGAGCAAGAATATCGCCCTTGACCAGAGCCTGACCAGCACGCTCCGGCACATCGAGCTGTTCCTGGCCGACCTGCGGCATCACCTGGATCACCCGTGGACGGTGGATGACATGGCTGGGCATTGCGGGCTGGGCCGCACGCGGTTTGCGCATTATTGCCAGCAGATCACCAACCTCTCGCCGCTGGAGTACCTGACCCGGTTGCGGATCGAGGCGGCCGAGGTCTTGCTGCGCACGCGCCCGGAGATGAGCGTGACGCAGGTCGCGATGGCGAGCGGGTTTTCGTCGAGCCAGTATTTCGCGACCGTGTTCCGGCAGCGCACGGGACGGGCGCCACGCGATTTCCGACAATCCGCGCCGACTCGCAGAGGGGCATAACCATGCCCACCGGTCACGATCCGAAGAGAGAGTCGGAGTATCCGTGTTTGCGAGATATGCTTCCCCTTGACCACATGTGCGTCCGCGGGCTGTATGTCCATCCGCGTTCTTCGAGTCGCCGGGCGAACTCGCGGCGATCGAGACTCAGGCAATTCAGCGCCCGCTGGTTCCACAGTTCAATCACCAGCCGATTGAACAGCGCCTCGCTCGTGAAATCGCGAGTGCCGTTGGTCAGGCAGGCGTCAAATGCCTTGGACAGAACCACGCCAGGATCATCGCTGGTGCCCGGTCGCGCGGATATCGTATGCTCGCCGGCCCCCTCAGGCTTGAAGAACGTCAGGATCATCTCACCGGCGAGAACGCTGGCGGAGTTCTTCTTCTTGTGCATCGACCAGATGACATCGCCCGTCTGCGTAATCGCCGCCATCAGTTCCACACCACATTCGCCGGCCGTCTCCAGAATGGTCGAAAAATAGCTGAGGTCCCAGTGTTGGAAGACAATCGAGAACCAACGACCCGGCCGCAACAAACTGGTGCAAGTGCGAATACTCCGGGCCAGGCTCTGCCGATAGTGCTCTTCGGTGTGACTTCGTTCGCCGCCGACGATGACCTCCTGCTCGCGTACCTGATCCGTCACGGGAAAACCGAGCCAGTGGTTCCAGAGGATTGAGAGATCAAGATAGGCGATGAAGCCGCCGTACGGGGGATCGGTGAAGATGTAGTCGATGCTAGAGGGCTGGAGCACTTCGCCCAAGCCCGCGGCATCGTGCGAGAGAACACGGAAATCCCTGGCACTGTCCAGAATCAATACGCCCCCGGAGCGTGCGCGGTGGTAATCGCGCAATCTGAAGACTTCCTCCTTGGCCGCGACGACGTTCGAAAACCGGCCGGCGAACGTCTCCCAGATCGGCAACTCCACACACTTGGACGCCAGCTTATAGCGGTAGATGCTGAAGATGCTCGACCCGCCCCGGCTGGCCGCCCGTCCGTTGGCCGAGAGGAACGTCTTGTTGAGTTTGGCAACCGACGCGGACCAGGCTAGCAGCAGCAGATCGCGCACCGCACCAGGAACTTCCTGGTCAATTGCCTGCTTCATCAGCGCCAGACCGGCCAGTTGCCGTGGCGTGAACATGTCGTGGAAATGCTCGGCATCGGAGTTACGGGGGAGCCTGATGTTCTCCGGCAACGGGAGTCTTGCCAGCCAGGCGGCCGCCGCTTTCTCGTCGGCCTCGATCTCCTGAATGGCCGCGGCACAACTGCTCTCAATGCGCCCGAACGCTTCGTTCAAGGGGGTTGCGGACGACAAGGATGTGTCCGCAATGTTCCTGGCAATGAAATTGGCGAACGGGTTGAGATCGTTGTGGATGGCATGCCGTCCGAGAAGAAATGCCTCGATTGCCGTTACTCCGGTTCCACCAAATGGATCGAGAACCACATCACCTTCCTGGGTGTAGTTCTCGATGTACTGCCGCACGACATTGGCGGGGCGCCGAGTAAAGTAGGGATGTACGCCATAATGCCGTGCGTCTCCCTGTCGAGACGCCGGAATTGCCTTGAGGATGGGTTCTATCTTGTCTCGGGTCATTTCACAGCACCAAGGTGTTCGGCCAAAGCGGCCAACTCGATAACATCCACATGATCCGGCGGGTTCACCAGATCGTGTTTGATACAAAGCACAACGGCCCGCGGCAGATCGCTGTATCGCGCGATCTGATAGCGGAAGCCGGCAGATCGCTTCTCTATTTCCACCGGACACGGATAGACCGGAAGTCGCTGGAACGAGAAACGGCTTGCTGGACAATCATAGCCCTTTCCCACGTACGGACTGAGTTCCATGCCCAACAGCGACAGCGCCCCGGCCACACGAAGAAGATCGGCTTCGTGCGGCGTCCAAGCCCGCTCGGCCAAATGCTCGGCGACCACGCGACGGACCTGTTCCCCGACCCATTGCACATCGTCCGGCGCATTCTTTCGACACATATCGATCTGCGACTTCCAGAACTTGCTTTGGTAGTCGTGGTGAAATGAGAGCGGGGACGCAACTTTTTCGATGGTCTGAGCGCGTCTCGCGCCGCGCATGAATACCGCTGTCGGAACGAGGATAAAATGGCCCTCTGGATGCACGGTAGCTTCGACGTCAATTCGCTCGAAGTCCAGGTCGGTTTTCAGACCGTACCAACGCCGAATCGCTACACCGATGGATTCATCCCCAGTTGCCTGCTGTATTCGGTCGTGCCCCACCTTCCCATGCACAATCTGGCCGTCATCGGTCAACTTGTGGTCCTTTCCCACGGCCATGAACTCACTTTTGGCGATCCCATACGGTGTCTGCAGGACCACCGGGCGCGCCCCTTTGGCCCGGAGGTAGTCCTTCACATTGGCCGGCACATTGTGAAAATAATACTGTGGTCCACCGCTTGCCCGGCTATCAGCTTTAGTTTGCTGCAGATGCATAAGATAAGAGACCTTCCTCCGATGATTGTCCCCGCGTTCTCCGGCTTTGCAAGTTGCCGCATCTGACGGGATTACATTGCCTCACCGCACAAACGGCAGGTCCACGACGGTGCCGGTGTGCATGGCGCCCTCGGCTGGAATGTGGAGTCTGGCGCCCATCGCCGCATGGGCGCGGCGGACGATGCCCAGGCAAATGGCGGCCCTGGAGAGCACCGGCGAGACCGTGGAGCTGGTGATCCCGCCGACTTCGTTTCCGGCCGCATCGTGAATCTTTACCCCGGCGACGGGCAAGGCATCGGCGTCCATGCGAATGCCGACGATCAGCCGCGAGACCTGCTCGCGGGCGTGCATGCGGGCGACGATTTCCTGGCCGAGGTAGCAGCCCTTGGTGAACGAGACGGCGCGGTTGAGCTGGCCGGTCTCGGCCGGCAGGACCGATTCGTCGTAGTCGATGCCGAAGATCGGCCGGCCGGCCTCGATGCGGACGGTGTTGAACGCGGCCCAGCCCCCCCGGCGCGCCAGGCCGGTGAACTTGAGGAACTGCTCCGGCTGGACGGAAGTTCCTGTCGGTTCCGGTGGGACAGACATTCCTGTCTGTCTCGCCTGGTCGAGCGGCGGGCATTCTTGCCCGCCCGAGACCAGGCGATCATCGGACGACGGCTCGCCACCCGGAATACGCGGCTCGCGCGTGAATGTGCGCCAAACGCCCTCCACGCTCTCCGCCGGCACGATCAGCGCGTATCCCGGCACGCCGCAGAAGTCGTCGCGGTAGACCACGACGTTCGCACCGGCGATCGTGAGCGACAACGCGCCGAGCTCGGCCGGTGCCCCCATGTTCGCACCCGACGCCTTCAGAAGCGCATCGAACGCCCGCGGCCCGGTCAGGAACAATTTCCACAACCCCCCGGACCGGCCGGCGATGCCGACTTTCTCGCGGAAGATGTACTTGCCGAGAAACTGGCGGACCAGCTCGATCTGCCGGGCGTCGGCCTCGATGAGCGTGCGGTCGCCGAGTTCGATCACGTACAGGTCGCTGAGAATCCGGCCCTTGGTGTTGAGCAGGAACGAGTAGACGGCCGTGCCTGCGGGAATGCCGGTCTTCGTGTCCTTGTTCCAGGTTTCGTTGGTGAGCAGGTTGTTGAGGAAAGGCAGCCGATCCGGGCCGGTGAGTTCGAGGCAGGCGCGCTGGGGGAAGTCGATGATGGCCGCCGACTTGCGGATGGCGCTGTACTCGGCCGGGAGTTGGCCGAACGTGAGCACGATGGACGTGCCGGCGTAGTCCTGAAACTCCGCGCCGGCGGATTCGTGCAGATGATGCAGCGGGCTGGTCATAGGTTGGGGATTGTAGGCAATGCAAACGAAGAACAGTTCGGAGTTCACGCTTCAACGTGTCTTGGGGCGCTTCCACGCGAAGACACGCTGAAGCGTGAACTCCGAACGCGGACCTCACTTGTGCTCGTGGGCGTGGGCGTCGCAGCGGTCATGCACGCAGAGGCACGTCTGCGGCGTACATTCGTAGGCGCAGGCCTCGCTGCAATAAAGCTTGCCGTCGCGCAGCACGCACTTGTCGCGCTGGACAATGCACTGGCAGGATGGACAGGCGCACTTGACCGGCTCGGCCATAAATCACCGGCGGCATCTTCCCTCACCCCGCCGTGGTCCGCAACCCGGCCGCCTGGGTTTTTCCCAAGGCAATCGCCCCCGGCCTCGTGGAACGGGGGTGCTCTTCTTTCCAGGTGTATCGGGGTGCCGGCACCACTGGCTGGGACGCGCGGGGACGCCCGTGCTACGAAATCCCGTCGTCGAGATTGACTTCCCGGAAACCTGGTCACGCCTCGCCGAGCCAGCCGTCGGGGCGGTGGCTCGGTGTACCATTTCCCGGAGTTCCGTCGCTCAAGATCGCGGTGCTCTGGATGGTCAGCGGCGTGGCGCCGCCCAGATCGAATACGAAGATCGACACGGTAAGCTGGGTGGCGCGCGTGTTGTACTTGTGCGTGCCGATGATGTCGAACCGCTGGGTCGCGCTGTTGTACACGATGGTTCCGAGTGAAAAACCGAAATCGCCCCAGACGATTATGGCCCGGAAGCCGGATGGGGAGGTATTCAGCAAATTGGCATCGGCGAATGAGCCAACCACGCCGGTGAAGGCGTTCTTTCGAACGGCATTGAAGGTGGCGGCAAAGCCGGTAAGTGGAGCATCGGCAACGAACGCTCTGCCAGACACGGTGGCCGATGACCCGCCATCGTCGGTGATGACGATACTGGTCCTATGGAAACCTTCGTCGGCATAGGTGTGGTTGCCGGAGACCGTGTAATTGCCCAGCGAGCCGCTGACCGTGCCGGGAGTCGCGGTGCCATCACCCCAGGAGATGACCGCCGAAAAATCGGAAGCGACGCCCAGTGGGTTGCCGTCATGGAATTTCGCGACCACGGGCGCGGCCGCATTGCCCTCGACCGCGTCGACGTTCTGCGCCACCGCCGAGATGGGGGCATCCGCGATCGTCGCCGCGCCCCGCGCGGCCGCCGAATCACCACCGGGACCATTTATGTTCACCGTAATCGGCATCGTGCCTTCCTCCGCATACTGATGCATGCCGATCACCTGGAAGACGCCCGGGCTGACCAGCACGACGGTGCCAGTCGTGGTGACGCGATCACCCCAGGCGATGGTCGCAGTAAAGAGCGTCGGATCAGTCAGCGGACTCACGTCGGTGAAGGTCGCCACTTGGCCTTTGAATATCTGCCCTTCGCTAACTGCAACTGCGGTGCCAGACGCGCTCAACCCGGTGGCCGTGGCGCTGGCCGTGGCCGTGTTGTTGGCCATATTGGGATCGAGTTGATCGGCCGAGCCGATGGCCGAGTCGTTCATCGGCCCGGGCGCTGTGGCCGTGCCGCTGATGGTCATCCCCGTGTCCGCTCCCGCGCCCACCGCCAGGGAAGGCAGACGCAGGGTCACCGTCCCGTCGCCGTTGTTCTGGATGCTCGAGCCGGCCACCGGCGAGCCGGTGAAGCTGAAGCTCGACAGACTGAAATTGGCCGGCAAGGTATCGGTGACCACCACGTTGGTGGCCCCCTGCGGGCCGGCGTCGTCCACGTTGAGCGTGAAGCTGATTGCGTCACCCACCACGACCGTGGCCGCCGAGGCATTGGCGGTCAATTGAATGTCGGCCTGCGGCGCGATCGCCGTGGCGCTGGCCGTGGCGGTGTTGTTGGCCAGGTTGGGGTCGAGTTGATCGGCCGAGCCGATGGCCGAGTCGTTCATCGGCCCGGGCGCTGTGGCCGTGCCGCTGATGGTCAT